>DATKXK010000012.1 GCA_035529075.1 Acidobacteriota bacterium
GACAGCTCCACTTCCGCTTCCCGAAGCTTGCGGACGATACTTTCTACTGTAAATCGTTGCCTGCCCATTAGATCCTCCTTCCTCGATCCAGTCCAACATAATAACTCTCAAACTGGAACGAAATATGGGGGGCAGGTCAGAGAAACTCGAATCTAAGGGTTTCATATCAAGGCCAGGTCGGGGGCAAATACGGTTGCGTAAGGAAAAGCCCGGAACAGATTCCCACGCCAAGACGGTAGACGTTCCTCTTGTCGGTTCAGCACCTTGCGGAACTCCTGTATTTGCTGATGAGAACATAGAAGGAGTCTTCCCTGTGTCAACCAAGCTAGCTCGGGCTCCATATCGTTACTTTCTACTCCGAGCCATTGGTGATTCGATGAATCAGAAAGGTATTCAAGACGGCAATCTTGTTTTGGTTCGCCAACAACCGAGTGCCGAAAATGGCGACCGTGTTGTCGCCTTGATTGACGAGGAAGCGACTATCAAAGAATTTCATAGAACCAGTAATGCAATAATCTTGAAACCAAAATCAACTAACAAACAGCACCAGCCAATAATCCTGACCAACGACTTTCAGATTCTAGGCGTGGTGCAAACAGTAATAGAATTATGAGGTAGCAAATTATGTCAAACTATCACGTATCGAAAGACCAGAAATCTGGACAATGGAAAGTTCAGCGCGAGAATGCAAAGCGGGTTAGCGACTTTGCCAAGACCCAACGTGAAGCAGAGCAGATCGCCAAACGACTTTCTGGAAACTCAGGTGGCGGCGAGGTTCGCATTCATGGATTAAACGGCAAGATTAGGGATAGTGACACCGTCCCGCCGGGGAACGACCCCTGTCCGCCGAAAGATAAGAAACATTAATTAACCAAATATGAGCTTTGAAGATACGTTCAAATCATGGGCTTCGCCACCGAGCCAGACAGAACAGGAGAAGTGCGACAACGCCGCCAGGCAGATTAGTACCGCAATCAGAAGCTCCAGCAAACTGAGCGAATATGACATTACAGTATTTCCTCAAGGGTCCTATCGCAACCGAACAAACGTCAGGCGCGAAAGTGATGTTGATATTTGCGTTCTCTGTACCAACGTGTGTTTCGCAGACTATCAATTCGGAGAAGGTCTCACCGACAAGGATATTGGACTCAGTGATCATCCTTACACGTATACGATGTTCAAGAACGACGCGCATGCTGCACTGAATGATTATTTCGGGGCGTCAAACGTACAACGAGGCAACAAAGCTTTTGATATTCACGAGAATTCGTACAGGGTTGATGCGGATGTAGTGGCCTGTTTCGAACATCGGCGCTACATGAGAACCGTAAATGGCGGTCACCGGTACGAATCGGGAACCGAGTTTCGGCCAGATAATGGTGGCAGCGTAATCAACTGGCCTAATCAAAACTACGATAACGGTGTGACCAAGAATAAGAACACAAGCAAAGGTTTCAAGGCGGGGGTTAGGATATTGAAGCGTCTTCGCAATACCTTGGAAGATAACGGTTATGAAGCAGCGTCACCGATTCCATCGTATTTGCTGGAATGCCTAGCGTGGAATGTGCCTGATGAGGGATTTCATAATCAGACATACACTGCAGATGTTCGCTACATCCTTACCCATCTTATTAACAGCACCATCTCTAAGGAAAATTGTGATGAGTGGGGGGAAATCAACGAGCTTAAATATTTGTTTCGTGGGAGCCCACCTTGGACCGTTGAACAAGTACATAAGTTTGTTGTTGCCGCTTGGGACTATATAGGATTTAAATGAAGACAGTATGAATTCCATTCGTGATCAAATCTCAATTGGGTTTCAAGCAGCAGTGTTCCTGCTGATTTGGGTTGTGCTACTTGTTATTAAGGGGGTGTCATTAGAAATCGGGTGGGAAGCCGTAAAACTAATTCCAGATGTTATCGGAGTCTATGCTCTTTTGGTGTTTGTCTTTGTCAAATGGCTTTGGAAATGTTCTGTTTTCCGTAGGTGGTTAGTGACGACACCAGTCATTCAGGGGACTTGGAAGGGAACTATGCAAACGACTTGGAAAAATCCTGACACAGGACAAATACCAGGGCCAATCGAGGTTTACATAGTGATTCGACAAACACTTCGGACTACAAACATCACTATGTTTACGGAGGAATCGACCTCCGAAAGCGACGCGGCTGCTTTATGTATCGATGAAGAGGTTGGTAAGCAGATTCTCAGCTATAGTTATTCCAACGTGCCGAAGTCTACCGTTAGAAACCGTAGTGAAATACACTATGGTTCTGCACGACTGCGAATAAGTTTGAGATCTGAGAAGATACTTGAGGGAGAATATTGGACAGACCGCAAGTCCACAGGTCATATGAAGCTGACTTATTACAATAAAACAAAGATCGAGCGATTCCCCCTTAATCAGGAATCATAATAAATAGGAGTCTAAGATGATAGACATACAGTTCAAAATCAATGGTCGAGCAGTTAGTCCCAATAGAATTGGGGATGTCCTTGAGAAAGCAATCTATGATCACGTCATTGAGTCCGTTAAGAAGAAACTCGGCTCAGTAAGATGCCCCAAACATGGGAAATCACCTAAAGTGACAATTGTTGGGAAATCGATTGATAAGGTCGAATATCAGATTACGGGTTGTTGCCAAGATGTGATCGACCGCACTCGTAATTACTTACCGGTTAACAATATTTTGAGTAGTTATAGTGTTTTTTCGACTCCAGGATAAAACAGCGGAATACCACACCTCCCCCGACGCTGCTTGTAGTGAAGCTTTTAAACGTTCTCTCCCATATGACGGGATTAAACAGATTAGGCTTTTCACACCCTATTTTGTGGAAAACTCGATAATTTGCTAAAATAAGTTCGAACATTATCGACTAAGGTCAGCCTAAAGTCCCATCATTTTGTGGATAACGCCCAGATTTTTTGATAATAGGTTCGAACTTCGTCCACTAATCCCCGAAGCCTGGAAACAGCCCTGTCTAAAGCAGGGTTTTTTCCGTTAGGTAAGCCATGTATTAAGGGTTCGAACCGAATATTATAGGGCTTGATGGATTCTATGTGATTGAAGATATTATCAAACGGTTCTTTGGCTTGTATTAGCAGATTTTTGTCCGTCAAAACGAGGTTCGAACCGATCTGACGTACTGCTGCTTTTTTTTCTTCGATTGACCCGGACATAAATGATTGCCTTAGTTTTGTCATGAATTTGAACGCGTCAATTGCTTCTGCTTTTGCACTGTCATATCCATCGGTGGCTTTTCTAAGTTCACGTTCCAGTAATTTCTTTTCTTTTTCCAATTCTTGTTTTTTTGACAAGAAATCTTCATCGCTCAGTAATTCTCTCAGCTTTATTTTCAGGAGTTCCGATAGATTCTTTTCATTCTGAACAATCCTTTTCTTGAGCGAAGCAATCTCCATTTTGTTATTATTTTCATGCGGGTCTTCCTGCGTTTCACTGATATGCAGAAGGAATTCGAGCAAATACTGATCGTATGTGACCGAGTGCAAGTAGGATACGAATTGTTCATTAAGCTCTCTCTCTTCGATATATCTCTGTGAACATCTTGTCCTTCTCTTGGTGCAATGATAGTAGATGTACTTGCTTCCAAAGCGATTTGTTTTGTGCTCGGCAGTTATTGAGGCTCCACATTCACCGCATTTTATCAGTCCGGTATACTGGAATCTATATTGCTTTGGTCTTGTCGAGGTTGGTGAATGAATAAAGCATTGAACTTTGTGAAACTCCTTTTTTGTGACCATTGGTTCGTGGTTGCCCTTATATAACTTTCCGTGATATTCAAACGTACCATAATAAAACGGGTTGGAGAACATATAGTATACCGATGAATGGCTTATTGGATTGCCCCCACCGGATTTGTATATTCTGGAGCGCAGTCCATATTTGTTACTGCCGATATCCAAGACTTGCGGAAGCGTATAGCCACCTGTCAGCATCAAATCCCACATTTTTCGGATAATCTTAAATCGTTCCGGATCAGGAATTATAGTATGATCCTCTAATTTGTTTAGGTATCCCAGCGGTGCTTGGGCAGGGTACCATCCTTTTTCCAGTTTTGCTCTTTGTCCTCGCTTAACATTATCGCTCAGG
The DNA here is from genome assembly GCA_035529075.1 of Acidobacteriota bacterium. Lineage (NCBI taxonomy): Bacteria > Pseudomonadati > Acidobacteriota > Acidobacteriota bacterium. The sequence goes on from DATKXK010000012.1 coordinate 4,114, forward strand.
TCGTCAATATATTTCTTGGCCATACCAAATTCCAGTTGTAGCCAAAACTTGTCATTCCCGGAATTGAAGAATGATCTTTGTGGTGTATGAATATGCTTGAGCTTGTTTTCTTCCATAGCCCAAATGAGAGCACCGCCGTCGATAGGGTTGCGAGCAAGTCTGTCAAGTTTCCAGCAGAGTAGTTCTGTAATCTTGTTGTTTTGTATGTCAGCATAAAGTTCGTCAAAAACTTCCCGGCCGGGAGCTTTTGCGGATTTGCTTTCAGTGAAAACCTTATCGACGATCCAGTTCATTCTAGTGGCGTGTGCTTTCAGTTCCTTGACCTGGGATTCAATAGACTGGACTTGTCTATCTTCTGATTCAGTCGATTTTCTTGCGTATATTGTTACGTGATTCATTTCCCCTAATGATGTTTATGAGATTCAAAAACCGAGTGATGATATCCAATGCTTCTTGATCGGATATTTCTTTCTCATATCGCAATCGGTATATGTGTCGGAATGTTTGTATTTGTTTTTGTGTAATGGGCATGGGGGATATTATACCTATTACGTGGCTGTTTTGATAGTGAGACAAACCGGTGTGAAAGTCCCCCCACTTTGTGGAAAACCGATGCGATCAGTGAGCGTAGTCTGCTACTTGATAGTCCGTTTTGTACCATTCTGTATTGGAGTATATCATATATCTATAAAGCACACAAATATGGAAAGCATTATCTATTCAAAAGAACATAAGAGACTCATAGGCCGAATTGTCAAGGCACGCAAAGAAGCCGGTTTGAGCCAGGTCGAAGCCGCAAAGCTCTTGGCGAAATCCCAGTCGTATATGTCCAAAATTGAACTCGCCCAGAGGAAGATTGATGTAATTGAGCTTAAAAGGCTGGCACAAATATACAAAAAGCCAATGAGCTACTTTTTGTAGGCAATTGTAAGGTTTTCTGAAGCATCAATAGAATAATTAGAATACATGTGTAAAATGACCGCACATGTTTTTTGTTTTAGCTGATCGGCTTCCGGTTAAATGACAAAATCGTCATTTAAAGCTAAGGCTTGCAATTTTTCGGAATATCCTGTAAAGTTATCTGTTTTTATTTGCAAAATCAAAGCTATCCTATGGAACAAGCCATTCATGGGCATTTGTCCTATTGTTCACTATTACTATCCACATTTTGGTGGTACTTCGGCTTATTGATACTCAATAACGCATGTTTTAGGGTTACTTAAGAAAACAAAAATAAAAATCGCAAATTCATGTCCCGTGACCTAAAAACAATTGATAGGAATCAAATCCGAAGATACCGTAAGAAACGGTATCTTCGGCAGCGGGACGTTTCGGAACTGTTAGGACTGAAACAACCGTGTGATATCTACCGCTGGGAAACTGGTCAGAAACTACCTTCACTGAGAAATGCCCTGAAACTATCCGCTGCACTCAAATGTCCTGTCGAACTGTTGTTCTTAGATCACTATAAGCAGATTCAACATGAGATGTACGGGGAACACTTGGAATGAACTATTACAGCTTTATAAATAATCACTAACCAAAACAAACATGCAAATTCAAAAGAAAGAACCGTCGTCAAAAGACGATCTCGCAACCGAGATTGCCAAAACATTTCAGGAGGCACACCGCACCGAATTGTACCGGTACATTTTCCAAAGGCACGATGAGTCGACCATCAGAAAAGCTTTTGAGGAAACCACCAAAGTACCGGTCAGCAAAATCAGGAAGTCGAAGTCTGCCTTATTCTTTTATCTCCTGAACAAATATGCGGAAAAATAAAATAAAAATCCTGGCAATTGATCCCGGAACCAGGCACATGGGATTCGCTTCTTTCGAAGGAACAGAGCTTGTCGATTACGGAGTCAAGACTATCAGACAAGGCTCGGATGTAGTAATTCTCACGCACCTTGAGGAGATTATCAGTCGCCTGATGAAAGAGAAGAAACCGGATTATCTCGCTCTGGAACGAAATACATTTTCTCAAATCAAACAGAACTTTCGGTTAACGCTGGGTATCTCGAAAATGAAGTATATCGCCAAGAAGCTTGGTGTGCTGGTCTACGAATATGACCCCAGAACGATCCGCAAGGAGATATGCAATGACGGAAATGCCAGTAAAATCCGGGTCGCCCAGACGATTGTGATCTCGTTCGATGAACTGAAAGTGTATCTCCAGTCGGACAAAAAATGGGTCCTGAGATATAATCTGAACTTACTCGACGCTGTTGCAATCGGCTTAACCTTCATTCGCCAGAATATCAGCAGTGCCCGATCAACCCGCAACTGGCTATTGGCCAGATAATTGTGTATCTGACCAGATAGATGTTCATCTTGACAGCCCGAAACACATGTAACCCTAACCATAGGCTAATTGTAAATATCTATGAGTGTTAATTTAAGAAGACGACCTTTTGGAAAGGAAAAAATCCATGTTGGTTTACCGTCAAAATGCCGAATCTGCAAACAGAAGCTTAAATTCGGCAAACTATGCTATTACTGTAAGAAACGACGAACATCGTAAGCTCCTTGAAAACAATTTCAATCGGTGATTGAAATACGACCACTTGCGTCGTGGTCGTTAAAGATAAGACGCCCCCTCGTCGGTCTGGTTCACTCCATCACTTTTCCCTTGCCAGAAGCACTAAAATTATGCTTCTTGAGAGTAGAAATGATATATTTTCATTTCTACTTTCGACAACACGTAAGGTGTTGTGAGGTAAGGGGAACGTGATGTCGCTCTCCGCCCGACTTCGCTCCCTTCCCTTGGCTCTCTGCCTAGTCTGCTTCTACCGTTAACGACGACGGATGTGCTGGTGAAACAAATCCGAAGCAGACCAGGAACCGGGAGAGCCATCGGCTTCGCCGGAAACAATGAATTGTTTCCTTACTCGGGTTTGCCCCGCATCTACATGTCAGCGGAGGGGCAAACCGAAGCGAGCGAAGTCGGGCGGACACGAATCGTCAGCCAAAAACCAGTATCCTGCGGATTTCGGTTTTTGGGACGAGTTCGGCCTCCGACGAGGGGGCGTCTAAGATAAAGATTCCGGCAAGCCGGAAACGGGGATTACAAGAAGATGACCAAACCCACCCAAAAGAAACGACTCTCACGATATGTCCCGAATAAAGGGGCTTTCCCTGATTTGGTTTTGAGAGACCGGGATTTCATGATCCTCAGGTTGGTCTATGACCATCGGTTCTTAAGTAGTGAGTTGCTCTGGCAACTGTTGCAGACAGATAGCCAGTCCCGCGCCGTTTCATATTCCGTTGGCTCGGACGGCAAGAAACGTCCCACAAGCCACGGATTTGGACCACAGGCGTTGTCCAAGCGGCTAAAACAGCTTTTCAACGCTCGGTACCTGGAACGGCATTACATTACCGATCAGCCGATGGGCAGAGGGCATGGCTCGCCGCGAGCCATTTACGGTCTGGGACCGGCATGCCCGAAGATTCTCCAAGAAAGGCTCGATATTCCGCCTAGAATTACTCAGCGGATTATCGAGAGCAACAAGGTCAAATCTCCGTTCTTAAGGCACGCTTTGGAAGTGGCTGCATTTCGAGCGATTCTTGAACTGGCCTGCCAACGGCACGAAGACAAGTTCAAGCTGCTTTTCTGGGAGCAGGGCGATTCCATCAGGGACTCTGTAATCGGAGTCAATGAAAAGGGCCAAGACGAACGGTTTCCGGTTCACGCAGATGCTTTTTTCGGTTTGGAAGTTATCGGTGAAGGCAAAACGCATTTTTTCTTGGAAGTCGATCGGGGAACCGAACCAATCGTGTCGTCAAAGCAACGCACCGACATAAGGCGGAAACTTATTGGATACCGGCTGTATCGTAAATCGAAGAAATTCCCAAAACGGTACGCGTACCGGCAGCTTCCAAATGGACAAATTGTCGGAATCGACGCGTGTGTCGACCGCTTTATTGAAGACCGTCAGATGATTACCGGCTTTCAGGTTCTTTTTGTAACCCCCGGAGCAGTCAAACCGGACAAACGCCTGTCGGGACGCATCGCGAGCATATTTGCGGAATTTCCGGCTCTGGGGAAGTTTTTCGTAACGAATTCGCTGTTTTGGTTCACTCCACCGGAATCATTCAGCATTAAGGAACCGGAATCGATATTTTCCAAATGCTGGATCACGCCGAACCCGCAAAACGACCTGATGAGCATGGTGGAATAAAATGGAGTTCCAGCTTCATACATTCCGTTCTCCTCGCCATTTGACCAAGCTGTCATGTAGGAGCAGAGCACGTTATAGGTGGTAGCGTTGCTCTGGTCGTTTGAGGACTTCCGCCTCATTGAAGTCCCAGGCGATGCGGAATGATGAAGCTGGAATTTTACAGAAGAGACAATATTGATAAGGACTGAGAAATGAAGAAGGCTTCGATTGAATCCATTGAGGCGTATGTCAAGAAAGCGGATGACCGTTATTGGAACGACGATTTTACATCCGCTATGAAACTCTCCGAAAAGGGGTTGATACAGGCTAAAGCTTCAAAGGATTATGAACGTCAGATCGAATGCCTTCTTATCCAGATGAAGTCGCATATGTCTTCGGGAGAAGCGTCCAAAGCGAAACGCCTATCCGCGACAATCAATAAACTCGCTTCCGATAAATGTTCTCGCTCGACATACGCCAATGCCCTGATTGAGTCGGGCTACTTATACCTTCAATACTTGGAATACAAACAAGCGGAAGAGTTCACCGTCGAAGCGTTAATTATCGCCAGAGATGAAAGTCTTCCTGATCTTGAAGCCGATGCTTTGGTACAGTTGGCTTCGCTGGATAGCCTTCGGCAGAATTTCAAAGAAGCTTCCGTGTATCTCAGAGAAGCTCTGAAAATATCCAAGCACTTAAAACGAACCGAAGCCATGCTTGAGGCAATTATTCAGCAAGGGCTTGTATGCGGAACGGTCGGTGACTATGACAGGGCGTTGGAATTATTCGAGCAGGTCGAATCGCTGTCCGAGAAACACAAGCTATACGATTACCAAGTCGAGAGTATCTTAAATCAGGGCGATATATTCCGCTCAATAGGGGATTTTGACAAAGCGGAAAGGCTTTACAACAACGCCCTTGATAAATCCGACAAGCGCAAAGTGCCGACCAAAACCGCCGAGATTCTCAGGCGAGTCGGCAATTTGCTTTTGCATAAACAGGACTTTGAGCGAGCTTTAGAGTGGTATCGCTTTTGCGAAAAGCAAATCAAGAAATTCAAATCCGAATCCTATTTTCCTTTTGTTGCGTTGGGATTCGGAACCGCCTACAACGGTTTGGAAGATTATAAACGAGCCGTCGAATATTTCTGGCGCGTACTCGATACGATAGCACCCAGCTATTTCCTGCACAGCAGTATCTTGAAGCAAGTTCTGGAACAGCTCAGCCTGTCATTGGGCTATCTCAATAAGAAAAGCCAGAGTAAACAGGTAGGCGAATTAGCCGGCAAAGTACGCGAGTTGACCAATACCGGAATAGATAGCTCGCATCAGACAGGCTTATTCATTAAAAAGCTGGAGAATGAACTGAACATTCTTATTGAATCACTCAAAACCGAACAGCTCACCATGTTCTCTCGTGACGGCGTTCGTGTCGATTTGAAGACCGGAGAAATCTACGGAGACGGAAACCTACCAATAAACCATTTTTCCAATTTACAGCTGGAGATATTCAGGCTGTTAGTCGAGAACGAAGGTACTGCCGTCAGCAACAAAAGGATTATCGGTTGCTATGAAACATACGTTGATGATTTGCAGGGAGTGCCACGTCGAGCGCATTATTTCATTGCGGAAATAAGAAACAAACTCGGTAGCAAGAAGATTATCAAGACCGAGACCGGTTCCGGTTACAAAATTCCCCGCCTCTGATTCTATCCTTACAATCCTTACAAATCCCCTGTGTGGACATAACAGCGTCTATTACGCAATTTGATTCCGTGATTAGAACAACAACCCTTAACCGAAAGGATGAATCATGGAATCACAAAAGGAAACCGGTCGCAAAGAGCAGGAAACTCCCGATATCGGAGCCTCGATCTTCGCCGGAGCGCTTGTCTGTTTGGCAGTCTATGGAGGCTACAAGCTCTTCCAGAAGGAAGTGAACCAGGCACCTCTTCTGGGAAGCGAAGTCGACTCCGAGATCCTCAGCAAGATTGTCGATCAGGAACTGAAGTCGTGACTCTGCCAGTCAAACAGGAAGGTAGTGCCGAGCAAGTGCTCGGCACTACCTCTCTGGAGATGGTTCGAGGAAGGGTTATGCGCAATGTTTATGACAATCCTGACCTGAGCTGGAGCCAACGAGAGAGAATCATCGAGGAACTTGATGTTCTCATTGAGAACGAGAAATGCCGTCGAGCACAACTGGCAGCCCGCCAGTGGCAGAGAGAGGAACTGGAACACAAACTTGTGATCACCCAGAAGCAGGCGGACATATATCAGAAGTATGCGGATATCGTTAGCAAATTGAGATTGCTTAAGGCGGGGACTGATCGAGCCATAGCACGCTACGAGCGCGACAGTCTCATGTACAAAGTAGACATAATCGAACGGCTTGTGCAGATAAAAGCCAAATACAAACCGGTTGAAAAACAGGACGAGCATCTCAAAGAGCTATCGAAAATCAAGAAACAGCAAAAGCTGTCCGAGGCACGAGAGCAGGCGATTCTGGATTCTATCGCCAAAAGAGTCATGAGCCGGGCAGCCTTTATCAAAATGGTAAACGAAAAGTTCCCCGATACGGCTGACGAATTTATTGACTTCTATGACCGTCAGATATTTCAGCGGGGAACGAGGAGATAACAATGGAACGAGGATTTAATATCGGTCAGAATACGCTGAACGGCAGACAACAGATAATTGATTATGACGATATGTTCCTACATTGGCTCATCGTGGGCGGAACCGGCAGGGGCAAGAGCAAAATGCTGGAATTGCGGATACGGTATCATCTTGATAATAATCACGGGTTGATACTGCTCGATCCACACGGCTCACTCTACGACGACTTACTGGCGTATGTGACGGTTGCGGGCTATCGTAATCGTGTCGTTTTAATCAATCCCAATGATAATGAAAACTCAGTCGGCTTAAATTTCCTATCGCCAAATGGCATGGACGTGTCGGCGCACGCTTCACAGGTAATGAAGGCAATTGCGAAAGTGTTCGGAGAAGCGGAAGGTGAAACAAAACCGAGATTGGAACGCTGGCAACGCAACCTTCTCATGTCTTTGATTGAGGCGAATCTGACGTTGGCGGACATGCTCGATTTCCTGTCGGTCTCAAGCTCACTCTATCGGGAATCGGTTCTGGATAATGTTCAAAATAACTATGTCAAAAGAGAGTGGCAGGGTTTCGACGCAATTACCAAACGGTCGGAAAAGGAGAATTTAATCGAAGCTCCGTTGAATCGAGCCGCGAAGATGATTCTCTCAGACCCTATCAGACGCATTATCGGGCAAAGGGAATCGACCATCGATATTGGCGAAGCTATCGAGAAGGGACGGATTATTCTGGTCAACCTGGCACCCCTGAAAGTTTCCAGAGAGTGCCAGCAGATTCTGGGGATTCTCTTGGTTGACCAGATTATAAACTACGCTTTCCAACGAACCAAACGGCAGGCGAGAAAGCCGTTTTTCGTTATTGCCGATGAAGCTGCTGAGCTGACTTCCAACGACCTTCCATATTCGCTTCAGGCACTTCGCAAATTCGGAATTTACTTCACACTTTGCTATCAAACACTGACTCAGATCAAACGCATCCCCGGATACTTCGAAAACGTCATGACCAACTGTGATGTAAAGGTAGCGTTCAAGTCGAGCAGGCAGGACAGCGAAGAATTGGTCGGTGAACTGTTTGCCGGTCAGATACATGGAGACAAAATCAAGGATGAAATCCATCACACGCTTTTGACCCCTCATGAGACGGTTCGAGAGGTAGTAAGTAGCGGAACGTCAACTTCCCGAACAAAAGGCGAGGTGAGTACCGAAGGTACTTCCGACAGTTATGGGGGCGGTTCGGGTTCATCAAATTCATTCGGTTCGGGAAGTGCGAATCATCTTATTCCTGCCGATGGCTTTTTGTATCCGATGGATGTTTATTCAATGACCAATTCAGAGTCATTCGGTCGCGCTTCGAATGATTTTTCTATGTCGTCATCCGGTTCCTCTTCAAGTTTCAGTGAGACTTTGAGCAACAGCGAATCGGAATCCAGCAGCAAATCCATCGTGCCGTTTTATGAGTTTATGCGAGAGCAGGAATTGTCGAGCCGTCAGTTTTACTCGATTGAAGAGATTAAGGAGCAATATATAGCATGGGTTATGTGCCAACCCCAGCGACACGCCCAAATCAAGCTGAAAGACGACAATACCATGCCGGTATTTATCGCTTATGTCGATGAGGTTCGGGTACGAGAAAAAGACTGTCAAAAGGTGGTCGCCCGCTCCAATGAAAAGTATGCGTTACCGGCAGCCACCGTTGACAAGCTTATCGAAGAACGAAGATTGCAAATCGTTCAGAGAGAATCTACGGTCATTGACGTAACCCACGAAGAGGAAGAAATCGTAAACAGCCGTTGGCAATAGGAGATTGATATATGCAGAAGTTATTAAATGTTCAGGAATTGGCTGAAAAGCTAAACGTACCGGTCTCATGGATTTATGACCGGACTCGAAATGGAAGCACGGATCATATACCGCATTACAAAATAGGCAAATATCTGCGGTTTGCAGAGGAAGAGGTTATCGATTACCTGAGAATCAAATGTGTGGACAGTCCGCAGTAGCCTATGTGATTGACAATGATTTGTCTAATTAATACATTGCGGTATGCTCGCAACCGTTTACCACAATCACGAAACCAATCCGTCAGTCTTGGCACTGCCGGATATGGTTCGATTTATTCAATCTGCCACACAGAAAGGAGGTGAAAGCGAATTGGCAAAAGGAAGCGTTGTGCAACGCTCTGGAAATTGGTATGCGGTTTATCGGGACGGAGGAACCCAGAAATGGGAACGAGCTGGCGGTAGCAAAAGAACCGCAGAGAAGCTCTTGGCAAAAAGGATGAATCAGATCAATGCCGGAACTTATCAGGAGTTTGAGAAGATTCTCTTCGAAGAGTATTCGGCAAAATGGTTGTCTGACTATGCCAAAATCTCTGTGAAAGCATCTACTTACAACAGCTACGAAACCATCGTGAGGCTTCACTTGAATCCTCGTTTTGGTAAGCAGTTCTTGCATCGGATATCGACGTCCGACATTCAGAAGTTCGTATCTGAAAAGATTACGAAAGAAAAGCTGACTCCGAAATCCGTTGTAAACTTTTTGGTGCCTCTTAAGGAAATGTTCAAGCATGCCGTTGCTTGGGGATTTATCAAACGTGACCCTTCACTGTATGTGAAGCGTCCCCGTGTCGAATTGGAAGAGATGGATTTTTTCACACCCGAAGAAATTCGACTTTTCCTTGATAATGTCAATCCAAACCATTACCCGCTGTTTTTGACAGCCGTAATGACTGGCATGCGACGCGGAGAGCTTTTGGCTTTGCAGTGGGTCGATATTGATTGGAACTCCAATCAAATATCGGTCAGACGTTCGATCTATCGAGGAGAATTCGTCAATCCGAAATCGAAGAATTCAATTCGACGGATTGTTATTACTCCAATACTTCGTCAGGCATTTGAACAGCATCGTTTACTTGGAAGAAAATCCGAATTGGGTTTGATATTCTCCAATGAAAACGGGTTTCCCCTTAATCCCGAAAACCTAATCAAGCGGGAGTTTCATTCCGCACTGGACAGAGCAGGCTTGCGCCGGATACGCTTCCATGATCTCCGGCACTCTTACGCATCACTGTTAATCTCTCAAGGAGAGAACATTAAATTTATCCAGTCTCAACTCGGTCATTCGTCGGCAAAAACGACTCTTGATCGCTACGGACATTTAATGCCGAACCTTGAAAACGATGCGGCTCGGAGATTAGACAAAACAGTTTTCGGAAATTTTGTTAGAAAACTGTTAGAAAATCCGGTTTCTGAAGGTATTTCCCCAAAAAAAGGAACCCCCGAAGTTGTTGAACTTCAGGGGCTTAAGCTTGGTAGCGGGGGGCGGATTTGAACCGCCGACCTTCGGGTTATGAGCCCGACGAGCTACCAGACTGCTCCACCCCGCGATCAAGAGGCCCAATATACCCTCATCCTCAACTGCTTGTCAAGCCCCAACAATGATTCCTATCGGCTCGGTGCGAAGATCGTCGGTGATGCGGCCCTATCTCTATCCCCGGACGGTGCTTGCGGCCGGGATCACGCCGCCCGGCTACAGGCAGGCCGGGTCAGGCCCGCTGATGAACAGGTAGGAAATCAGGAACGTGACGTCCCCGATATCAATACCGGGGACGCCGTCCACGTCGGCCGCCGGCTCGTATGGCGGCACCGGCCCGCTGATAAACAGGTACCGGATCAGGTAGGTCAGGTCCCCGATATCCGGACCCTCGTGGTCGTCGTTGACGTCGCCGCAGAGGGCATCCAGGATCGTCACCACGCCGTCCTGCAGGGAGAGCGCAGTGGTATCGATTCGCAGGCTCGTGACGGTGTCGACCGTGAATGAATCCGCCGGGGGTCCGGTGACTTCCAGCCAGTGAATGCACCCGCCCCCAACAGGGTCGGTCTGGAGGCACGAGTACCAGCTGGTGTCGTAAACAGTGTCAGTGACGGTCGCGATATACAGGACGTCCTGGTCAAGGAAATAGCAATCACCGAGACCTTCGGCCTGAACGTGGATGGTCGTGGCCAGGTCGCTGAGCGTGTCGGGGTAGTCCTTGATATCGGCAATGATCTTCAGCAGCGGCGTCTCTCCGTCCTGGGGAAAGCTGATTCCGGTCGTATAGGGAGGCATGGCACTCACCGCCGCCGTGATGACAAGGTCGGTGCCGTCACCGGCCGGCGAAACTGCCTCGAGTGCTTCCCAGCCGCCGATGAGCGTGCCGATAGTATCGATTTGTCCCAAGGCCGCCGTGGACGGGGCGGTGGTGTACCGGTCGTAGGCCCAGCATCCATAGGTTACCGAGTCGGCCGGGACGACCGATGAGCTGACGCAGCTTCCCGTCGAACTATACTCGTTGCAGATATAGTACGTGGTGTCCGTGACAGCGACGGCAGAGGTCCTGAACGCCATGATGTCGTCGCGGTCAAGCCCGAGCGTAAGCCGGAACCCGGCCACGGAGTCAGTGAGGTTGCTCAGGGACACTGAGATGACCGCCTGTTGATCCCCGGGCCAGATAGCGGTGTCCTCGACCTTTATTTCGATTATGGGCTCGGCCTGAACAGCCGTTCCAAAACCTATGAGTGCAGCCAGCATGAACAAGGCCATGGGCGCATTCCGGGTTGAGTTCCTGCTATGCACAGTTCAGTTCCTCCGGCATGTTGTATTAGATTGCAGGCTGAATCGCTTCCTTGGGAAGCCGTAGACGTGTAGCCTGCTTCCTGTCTTTTGTAAAGACGAAAAGTGTCTCTTTTTGTTCGCAAAAACAGGTACCTTGCACTGAAAAAGAACCCTATCGCCACCGCCGGAAACCGAGGCCCCGCACCCGCAACGCGCGCCGGGGCGGCCGTCGCGGAACCGGCGAAAAAATTGAACTTTCCCGTCTTAATATCGTCTATTTGGGAGAAACTGGTCTTTTGATATTCAGGCGGGCCCGTATCCGGCCTTCGCATCTGCGCTTTCGGCCAATACGCATTAGGAGAGGACGGCATGGACGATAAAGAGCTTTCCCGACGGAGCTTCCTTCGCATGGTCCCGGCCGCGGTCGGGGGCATCGTCACCCTGGGAACCATTCCGCAAGCACTGTCCGCCCCCGTTCCGGCGGTTGGGCCGCGCGTGCGGGTTCCGAACCCGTACGTTGCCGCTGATTCAAAGCCGCTCCTGGTTTGCGTGGAGGGGACCGATATTCAGCGGATGCTCAAGAAGGGTCTGGACGTCCTGGGCGGACTGGGGAAACTGATTTCTTACAACCAGGACGTGTTCATCAAGCCCAACTGCAATTTTGCCGATCCCTATCCCGCCATTTCCAGCGTGGCCTGCGTCCGAGCCGTGGTATGCGAGGCAGTGGCCGTGACCGACGGTAACGTCAGGGTGGGCGATCAGGGTTATCAGCCCGATACCGCCGTCTACGGGCACATGAATCTCGAGCATCCGGTGACGTCGGCCGGCGGCAGCCTGGAGCATCTTGAGGCGACGTACGACGTGCGGGCGAGTCACTGGAATCCGGGTGTGCCGGATCACAAGGTTTACACCCAGGTGTACGATGCCTCAGTCCTGCTGAATCTCTGTTCGCTCAAGCGCCATTTTGCGGCCAACATGTCGTGCTCGCTGAAGAACAACGTGGGCACTGTCGCAGGACCAAATGCCGCCGCCACGCGCGCCTACCTTCACGCCATCTACAGCGAACTCGATGACGCCCCGTTTCAGCGCGAGGTCGCCGAGATTGCGGGCCTGGTGAATCCTGACCTGAACATCGTTGATGCCCGGGCGATTCTCACGGTAAACGGTCCGTTTGCCAACCAAGGTGTTGTCGAACATGCCGACAAGCTCATCATCTGCGGTGACATGGTGGCCACGGACGCTTACTGCTCCCAGCTACTGGCCGCCCACGACGAGACCTTTGACCCCGGCGTGCTGGCGCCGTTGCTGCAGCACGCGGAAACGATCGGCCTGGGGACGTCGGAATTGGGCAATGTCGTGATTATCGAGGCGACGGAGTCCTGAGGCTCAGTCGCGCCCGGCCGGGCGGGGCACGCGTATTCAGGGCAAAAAAAAACCGGCCCCTACGGCCGGCTTTTTCTTTCGCACGAGGTTATTTTTGCTTCTCTCCTCGAAGCAGCGACATCTTGAGCACGGGGGGCGTCACGAGCGTGGTGACGATAACCATGATGACCACCGCCGAATAGGTGCTCGTGGACACCACGGCATTGCCGTCAAGCATCAGCTTGGCCCCGATGCCGGCGAAAATCAGCCCCACTTCACCACGAGGGATCATGCCCAGGCCGACGGCGAATCGGTTGATGGCTTTATCCCAGACGGCCAGCGCGCACACTTGCTTGCCGACGATGGCGGCCAAGGTGAGCACAACGGCAAAACCGAGAATCTGCACCTGGCCGAAGGTGGTCAGGTCGACGAGCATTCCCATGCGCACGAAGAAGATGGGCACCAGGAAGGTGGCAATGGGGGCGATCAGTTCCTGGAGTTGGTGTTCACCGCGATCCCGGAAATTCTTGGTCTGCACTTCCTCGAGAATCAAACCGGCGGCAAAGGCGCCCACGATCGGGGCCAGGCCGACGGCACCGGCCACATACGCCAGCAGGAAACAGATCAGAAGGCTGAATGACAGAAGTACCCCGGTCCCCTTAAGTCTGAAGCCCAGCTTGAAGTAGGTGGGGAGCACCAGCGATCCGATTACAACCGCCCCGATGATAAACAGCACGGCCTTGGCCACGATCCACAGAACGGCCGCGGAGCTGATACCCCCGGCGTCTCCTGAAGCCGTGGCCACAATAATACCTGAAACCACGGCCAGTATCACCAGGCCGAGAATGTCGTCGATTACAGCCGCCCCCAGAATTATTTTGGCTTCCGTGCTCGTAATTTTACCGATGTCTTTCAGCACGCGCGCGGTAATGCCGACCGAAGTAGCGGTCAGGGTGGCGCCGATGAAGACATGGACCAGTGTCGGTTCGTTAGGCAGGAAGATCACCCCGACGCCCCAGCCGAGAAAGAAGGGAGCCACGACGCCGAAGACGGCAACCATGAACGACGTCACGCCGACCTTCATCATCTCGCGGACCGTCGATTCCAGTCCCACCTCGAAGAGCAGGATAATGACGCCGATCTCAGCCAGGATTTCCAGCGTGAGGTTGTGCTTGAACGGTTCGAAGACGTCGAAGCCGATCAGGTGCAGGTTACCGATAATCATGCCCATGACCAGCTCACCAAGCACAGCCGGTTGTTTGAAACGTTCGAAGAAGTCGCCGCCCAGTTTTGCGGCAAGAAGAATGACAATCAGCTCGAGGAGTACGACGAGGACCGGCCCGCCGTGGTTGCCACCCCCTTCGGCAGACTCAGGGCCGTTCGATGCAAAGGCAATACTGTAGCCGGCGTAAACTCCGATAATGGCGAGCAGGTGCCATAGCCGTCTGTTCGTCAGAAAACGCAAGCAATCACCAGAGTTGATCAGGTTGTCAATGATCTCAGTCGCTCGTTCCGTCGATCGGACCGGCGAATAATTGGGCGGAATTTACATCGTTGTGCCTACCGGGGCAAGCGCTTTTTGCGGAGATTCTTCGTTTTCGGACGGTTTTGGCCGGGGTGTACGGTAGTCCGGGCGGCCCGGCTACAGGTTTTGCCAGAATTTCCGAAAAGTATAATGATGGTATCGAGTACGGCGCGGAGTGTACGTTCGGGGGAAACAGGATAAAGTATGTCAATATTTATCGGCCTTGCCATTGTTCTGGGTTCGGTGCTCGGCGGCTTTCTGATTCACGGCGGTCAGATACTGGCCCTGAACCAGCCGTCAGAGTTTTTAATCATCGGCGGGGCGGCGCTCGGCTCGCTGGTTATCGCCACGCCGTTTCCCGTGATAAAAAGCATAGTCAGACAGATCAAAAGTGTTGTGGGCGGGGGGATGAAGAAGCAGGACTACCTGGAGTTGCTGGTCATGATGTATGAGGTGTTTAATGTGGCGCGTCGGGACGGTCTGGTGGGGCTTGAGAACCACATTGAGAAACCCCATGAGAGCAGCATCCTGCAGCGGTATCCCGCCTTTCTGAAGAACGAGCACGCGGTGGCGTTCTTCGCGGATACCATGCGGGTCATTATCTCCGGTTCCGTACAGCCGCATGATCTGGAAGATCTGATGGATGAGGATATTGAGGTGCTCTACGAAGAGGGGCTGCAGCCGTCGCAGGCACTGAGCACGGTTGCCGACAGCCTTCCGGGCCTGGGCATTGTCGCGGCGGTGCTGGGCGTGGTAATCACGATGGCGGCTCTGGACGGTCCGCCGTCGGAGATCGGTCACAAAGTGGCCGCAGCACTGGTCGGAACGTTCCTTGGCATTCTGGGCTGCTACGGTTTTGTCGGCCCGCTTGCGGGCAGCTTGAAACACCGGACCCACGACCTTAAGCAGTATCTCTCGTGCATGAAACAGGCCCTCCTGTCATTCCACAAGGGAGTCGCCGGTGTGATCGCGGTGGAGTTCGCGCGCCGTTCACTTTTTGCCGAGGCACGGCCCGGGTTCATCGAACTGGAAGAGGCGTGTAAGGAAGCCAAGAAAAGGTAAGCGGTGGCAGAGCACAACGGCGAACAGCCAATAATCATACGGCGAAAGAGAAGGAGCCGTCACGGCGCACACGGGGGCGCCTGGAAGGTAGCGCTGGCGGACTTTATGACCGCCCTGATGGCGTTTTTCCTTGTCATGTGGATGGTCGGGCAGAAGGATGACGTCAGGGAGGCCGTGGCCGGGTACTTCCGTAATCCCGCCCAGTTCTCGAGGCAAGGCAAATCGGGCGTCCTGGAGGGTTCCGCATCCGCGATAAAGTTGGATGCCGAAGAAATCGGTCTGGTGGAATCTGAGAGAAGCCGGGACTCGCGCCCCTCGAGCGCCGAAACGACACAGCTCTCGCTGGCCGCCAAGAAGATGCTGCAAGAGCTTTCCAAGCAGGACGTGTTCGACAAGCTCAAGAAGAATATCAAGGTTCACATGACCTCTGAGGGGTTGCGGATCATCCTGAACGAGTCCGAAGATTCTCCCGCGTTCTTTGAGCCGGGCTCGGCCAAACTATTACAGAAAAGCGCGATTATCCTCGTCACCATCGCCAAGGAGTTGGGGACGCTGAAAAACCGGCTGGTGGTTGAAGGCCATACGGATGTGAGCTACACGGGGCAGAAGGACTACACCAACTGGGAACTCTCGGCCGACCGCGCCAACTCAGCCAGACAATTGATGGAAGTCTCCGGCCTCTGGGACAGGCAGGTGCTCGAGGTGCGGGGGTTTGCCGACCAGTTTCCGATGATCCAGAACGACCCCACCGATTCGCGTAATCGCCGAGTGACGATTGTTGTCCTGTATGAGTCCCGGGAACGGCAGTATGACCAAATCGAGGTGGGGGCGGACCTGATGGCGGAGATACTCTGATCTCGGCCCGGTGCCGGGGCGAAAAAATACTGAATTTTCACAATACTTTCCGTATACTTGGAAAGACCCTGACTGTCAATACCCCGGTGCAGCAGCAACCGGGGCTTTTGTGCATGCGCAGGCCCGGAATCCGGAGTTGAGAATGGATGTACAGACTGTATCTTCCGCCGGACAACTGACGAGGGTCCGACGGCGCTGGTGCGAGTACTCGCCCTTCGTGCAGGTCCTCGAGCGGTTGCGCGCCGCCGGACGCCTGCCGATTACAGTCACCGGCCTGACAGGGTCTTCCGAAGCGCTCCTGCTGGCCTCTCTTACCGAGGCCGTCGGCCGCCCGATTCTTGCCGTGACGTCGAAAGCCGAGGAGGCGCAGGAGGTCTACGAGGACCTGCTGTTTCTTCTCGGGGCGGACAAAGTCGGACTTTTCCCGGCGCGGCAGATTCTTCCGTACGATTTCCGGGCTCCGGTCGGCGAGGTGATGGGTCAGCGGATCTCGTCGCTGGCCGGCCTGCTCAAGCAATCACTTTCGGTCGTCATCTGTCCCGTTCGAGCATTGCTGGAACCGACAATCCGGCGTGACGAACTTCGGGCGAGCCTGGTCGACCTCCGGTGCGGTCAGGAAACCGATCTTGACGGGCTGGTAGCGCGTCTGGTTCGGCTGGGTTTCCGAAACGTACCGCTGGTGGAGGAGGTGGGTGATTTCGCCCGCCGTGGCGGGCTGGTGGACCTCTTTACGCCCGGGTCGCCGGTGCCCGTCCGGGTGGAGTTTTTCGGCGACGAAGTGGATACTATCAGACAGTTTGACGTCTCAACCCAGCGCACTGTCGGCCGGCTGGATCGAGTCGAAGTGCTGCCCAGGCGCGAGATTCCCATCACCCAGGAAACGCTGGAATCGTACCTCGGGCATCTGCCGGAAGAAGACGCCGACTACATCCGCGCCCGGTATCTCAACGACCCGGACCTGCCCGGCCTGGAGTGGCTGTCGGTTCTTTTTGGGCTCAGGCAGGGCTCGCTCCTGGAATACCTGAGCGAGGACAGCCTCTTTTATCTTCAGGGGTCCAACTCGCTCGAGGCGGAAGCCGAGGCCATTCTCGCCGAAGCGCACGGGCTTTACGAACGTTTGAAAAGTCGGTTGACGAGACTGCCGACGCCCCGGGAGTACTATTGGCCCGTTGACGAAACCTTCGCCCGTCTCGGCCAGGGGGTGGTCATCAACAGGGTGCCGTTCCGCGGCGGCCGCGCGGACATAATCGGATTTGAGTGCAAACCCCATCCGTCGTTGGGCTCGCGCCTTGATCTTCTGGCGGAGACGGTGCGGCGGTTCCATGCCGACGGTATCGCGCATTTCATCGCCACCGACAGCCAAACCCAGGCCACCCGGCTGTCTGAACTCATCACGGAAAAGACCAATCTCGAGTTGCCGGTGCACGTTGAGGTGGCTAACCTTCGAGGGGGCTTCGTCTGTCAGGCCGGAGGCATTGCCGTTCTGACCGATCACGAAATCTTCAATCGTTACCACCGGCGAATCAGGAAGAAGAAGTTCAGGGAAGGGGTGGCCATATCCGACTACTCCAGCCTGCACCGGGGTGACTACGTTGTCCACACCGATCACGGCATTGCCCGTTACCTGGGTCTGGAGACGATCACGGTCGATGGCCGCAACCGCGACTGCCTGGCCCTTCAGTACGCGGACAACGTTCGCCTGTTCGTTCCCATCGAGGAATTCAACCGGGTCTCCAAGTATTGCGGCAAGGATGCCGCCCCGACGCTGACCCGGTTGGGCGGCCCGGCCTGGGACAAGCTAAAAAAGCGCACCAAGAAGGCGATTGCAGACATGGCCCAGGACCTGATCCGGTTGTATGCGGAGCGAAAGTCGAACGACGGGTACGCTTTTGGTGAAGACAGCGTCTGGCTCAAGCAGCTCGAGGCCTCGTTCCCGTATGACGAGACGCCGGACCAGCAGAAGGCCATTGGAGACGTCAAGCGGGATATGACGGACGGCCGGCCGATGGACCGCCTGATCTGCGGTGACGTCGGGTACGGCAAGACCGAGGTAGCGGTCCGAGCGGCCTTCAAGGCCATGGACGGCGGCAAGCAGGTGGCCGTTCTGGTCCCGACGACGATTCTGGCACAGCAGCACTTTCAGACGTTCACCGAACGGCTGGCCGAGTTTCCCGTCAACATCGCCCTGCTTTCCCGTTTCCGCACCCGCAAGCAACAGGCCCACACCGTGAGCGAACTGATCAGCGGAAAGGTTGATCTCGTGATTGGCACCCATCGGCTGTTGTCGGCCGACGTGGGGTTTAAGGACCTGGGGGTGCTGATCATTGACGAGGAGCACCGGTTTGGTGTCAAGCACAAGGAAAAGCTGCGCCGGCTCAAGGCGACGGTTGATACCATAGCGATGACGGCGACACCTATTCCGCGAACTCTGCAGATGTCGCTGATGGGTGTTCGCGACATGTCGGTGATTGAAACCTCCCCCAAAGACCGGTTGCCGATTATCACTGAAGTGGTCGAATTCGATCCGGCCATTATTGCCACGGCGGTCCTGCGGGAAATCGACCGTGGCGGGCAGGTCTTTTTCCTGCACAACCGGGTTCAGACGATCGATGCCATGTACAACTACCTTAAAAAACTGCTGCCTGAGGCTGAGATCGGTATTGCCCACGGCCAGATGCACGAAAGGTCTCTCGAGGGTGTCATGCTCTCGTTTGTGCGGGGACGGTACGATGTCCTCCTGTGCTCGTCTATCATCGAGTCAGGTCTGGATATTCCCAGCGCCAATACGCTCATCGTCAACCGGGCGGATCGGTTTGGCCTGGCCGAGTTGTACCAGATTCGCGGACGGGTCGGCCGCTCGTCCCGGCGCGCCTACGCCTACTTGATGACGCCGCCGACGCGTCTGATCAGTGCCGACGCCATGAAACGCCTTCGGGCGCTCGAGGCCCACTCGGACCTTGGCGCCGGCTTTGCCCTGGCCATGCGTGACCTGGAAATTCGCGGGGCCGGGACCATCCTTGGCCCCAGGCAGTCCGGTTTCATCGAAGAGCTCGGGTATGATCTGTACAACCGGCTGCTCGAAGAAGCGGTGGCCGAACTGAAAGGCCACCGGATTGTCAGGCTGCCGGATACCAAACTTGATATGGACATCGAAATACACCTCTCAGACCGGTACGTCCCGGACAGCCGGCAGAAGGTCGATGTCTACCGCCGGCTCGCTGACTGCCGTAACCTCGACGTGGTGGAGAGAATCCGCGAGGAGGTCACCGATCGGTTTGGCGTTCCGCCGCAGTCGGCGACCAATCTTTTCGATGCTACGGCGGTCAAGATCTCGGCCGCCCTGCTGGAGATAGAGAGGGTCAGGATCCGTCAGGGCCGGGTTTCGCTTCTCTTTATCGAGGACCGCAAGCTGACCCGCCGGGAAGTGGAATCGCTCCGGAAAGCCACGGATTGTCCGATGGAATTCTCTCTGACGGGACAGCAGGGCATCAGTCTTGACCTGAGCCGGGTGGCTGAAGACCGGCAGCTGAGCTACCTTCGCGGCGTGCTGGGGAAGGTGTAGGCGCGGCGTCCCCCGGCGGACGAACATGCCGTCCATCACAAGCCTAATCCCACTTGTCCAGTTCCGGGATCGTCCCATCCTCGACGTCGATGCCCACCCCGTAGTTGTTGGCGCCGAAAGTCGAGTCAGTCCTGGCAGGCTGAAACCACAGGGAGTTGTTCGCGGCTGTTGGATGGGGGCTGTTTTGCCCGTCCTTGAAGGAGAAATAACCGTCGTTCCCACCCACGTCGATAAACCCTCCGAAGGATTTCACATACGTATTGTAGGTGAGCACCTTTCCGGGCCGCTCGAAATCGGCCCGCCAGGTGGCAGCGCCCATGCCGCGCGCACCCTCGGCGAAATAGTATTGGTCGTCGCCGCCGATATCGATGCATAAGGCGTTGGAACGGATTTCGGCCAGCCCGAAAGAGATCATCTTCGCGCGGTACGTGTCGTTACCCCCCTTGTTGATGAGCAGGGCGTTGGTGTAGTCCCAGCCGAAGGCCAGGGCGGCTCCGGCGGTCTCGAACAGATCGTGGTTGTCGTTGCCGCCTTCGTCGATCAAAATGCCGTTGCAGTAGTGCGCGCCCGATCCCTGGGTAAAATAGCATGACTTATAGTGGTCATCACCGCTCCTGTCCAGAGCGATGCCGGTGCCGAACCAGTAGCCGATGCCCAGCGTCCAGTTGCCGGAGTAATACTCGTCGTCACCCTGAATGTCAATGATAGCGCCGAGTCCGCCGGCCCAGGCGTGGCCGTCCGAGCCGTCACCGCGACGGCCGAAACCGGCCCCCTGAGCTACGTTGGCATTGATGACTTGCTCGCTGTGATAATCGCCGCGATTGAAGACCTCGGCGTACGGCTCAGCCGTATACTTGTCGTTGCCGTCGAACGAGGCGAGGACTCCCACGCCGCCGCCGATGCCCCCCATGCCCTGGCCGTCACCGTACAGGTAGAAGTCGTCGTCGCCGGTGCCGTCCAGGCACAGGCCGATACCGAAATAGCCGCACCCCTGGGCGGATTCGTTGGCTCGATATCGATCATTTCCGCTTCGATCCAGGAGCACGCCGACTCCGAACAGACCGGCACCCTGCGCGTATGTCGAACCGAAATAGTGATCCTTGCCTTTGGAATCGATCACGACTCCGACGCCGCAGAGACCGACGCCGGTGGTAGGGGGAAGCGGCGTATTCTCGTAGCCGTAGTAATCGTCGCCTCCGAGGTCGATCAGTACCGACACGGGGTTGGCGATCGAGGCGGTGGCGCCGGCCGATCCGTACCAGATGCTGTTCCTGCCGAAGTCTATCACGCACAGAGTGTTGGAGGCGTCATACGCCATCCAGTCGGGTAGCGGCGCGCGTAGGGAGGAGAAGAACCCGTGCGGCAGTTTGTCGCGAAGGTAGACCGGTGAGAACATGGCTACTTTTCCGTACGGGGTGGGTATCTCGCAGGCGAAATCGTCCGGAACCTGCCGGGCCAGGGGGATGAGCTTGCGTTCGGCCCGCTCGGCAGCCGCAACGGCCTTCAGAGCCGCGTAGTGCAGAGAGGGCCAGTCGAGCGCGCGTGCGATATCGTCAAGTTCCGAATAGTATACCTGACCGTCACCCTGGGTGGAGGCCAGATCACGGATGGATACGGCAGACTGCATGTCCTGACCGTCGCAGTTGCGGAAGGCCAGGTTGCGCCATTTGACGGCCTCGGCAAGATTCGTGATTAACTCCGCAAGGACGGTTTTGACGGTATCCGGGAGCATCTCCGTGCCGGCTCGGACCTTGTCACCGATGGTCGATACGTCGGCTTTAGCCCCGAAGGTGTAGATGTCGGTCGGCTGCCCCGCCATCACGTACAAACGTTCAAAGGCCGCGACCAGAGGCTCGTCTCCGGGCGGAGCCGGGGCCAGGTTGGCCGAGTAGCTGCGAAAGCCGCCGAGTTTTCGATCCACCCCGAGGTGATACGTCAGCTTGTACAGGCCGTTCTCAGCCGTGTCGGCGTAGCCGGGGGCGAGGTATAATTCAACGGCGTTGCCCATGGTGGCAGCGTAGTCGTACAGTCTCAACGGTTCGGCAAAAAGGTCGTCGAACGACGTCAGGCGGTAGGGAATGTCCAGGGGAAAACGGCTCCAGAATCCTTTGGGCTCGAAGCCGAGATCGCTGCGGTCAAAACCCACCTCGTTAAGGATTTTGCCGAGAATATCTTCCCCGTTCGGTACTTGTGCCGTGCACGGAATCGCTGCTGTAATGAGCAGCAATACGAAAACGCATGACTTCATAACGTTACCTCTGTGCGGACGTTTCACCCTGGGCGTCAAGATATGATGTTCCGACCCGGTGAAAAAGCGATAATCAGAGGACTGCCGTGATATCAGCGCCCCGGGCAGCCGGCACAGAGCGATCCGGGCCGGCGGTCGCCGGCGCGCATGGGATTCATCGGGAAGGCAGCCGAGCGGCATTAAGAAAGCCGGCCCCGGGGGGCCGGCTCTGGATTGACAAAGCAGTTTTTTCGGTCCCTGATCAGAACCCGCCGCTCATCGTTCGCAGCATCGTGCCCCCCTCGCCGGCTGCAAGGCCGATGCTTGCATCGAAGAAGCGTACGGCGTACAGCCAGTTCTGAGTTTCGGTGAACTGGGGCAGCCAGTTGGCGCCTCCGTCGCTGGTGTGGATGATGACTCCCTCCCGACCGACCGCCCAGCCGTGGAGGTTGTCAACGAACGTGATATCCTGTAGCTTGTCCGAGACGTCAATCACCACCGGTGTCCAGTTCGCACCGCCATTGGTCGTATGCAGCATGGTGCCTGCGCTGCCGACGATAAAGCCGTTGTCCGCGTCAATAAAGGTGACACCCCACAGATCGTTATGGATGGGGGACGTCTGGGGAACCCAGCTTCCGCCGCCGTCTACAGTGTGCAGGATGGTGGCGCTGTTTCCGACGATCCAGCCGCTGGAACTGTTGACGAACTCAATGGCCGCCAGGGACATACTCGTGCCGCTGGTCTGAACCTGCCAGGTATCGCCTCCGTCGATGGTGCGCAGGATTTTGCCTCCGGAACCGACCGTCCAGCCGGTATCGGCGCCGACAAAGCCGACCGTCCAAAGCGAATAAGTGGGGTCAATCGGGAGACCCGTAACGTCGTGCCACGTCTCGCCGCCGTCAGATGTTCTCATGATCACGGCGCTGTCGCCCACGACGCAACCGGACAGGCTGTTGACGAAGTGAATACCGCCGAAAGACGTCCTTGTACGGCTCAACTTGCCTTCCCACGTCCGGCCGGAATCGGAACTCTTGAACACCACTCCGGAGTGTTCCGGCGCGTTGCCGATAAAACCGACCGCCCACGCCACATCGGGAGGAAACACGAAAAGCCCTTGCAGGTCGTGAACCACCGACAATCCCTGGTTGGAGACCATCCAAGAACTGATGGTCAGGGTGACCGCCACGTGAACCGAGTCGTTCGTCGCCTCCGGGGATGAGACGGTGAGTGTGTCGACGTACGCGCCGCCGGACAAACCGACGGGATTGACCACCACACCGATGGAGTCGGGAGCCGTCCCGGATGTCCGAGTCAACGACAGCCAGTCTGCCCCTTTGCTTACATTATAGGTCATGAAGTCGCCGCCCTCGTTGACCACCTGGAAGTACTGGGTGTCCGGCTCCAGGCTCCCGGACAGCATCGAGAACGTGAGGGAGTTGGGGTTGGCTGAGATGGCGTTGGATACGGTGAACACCACCTTGATGTACTGCGGCGTGTTGCCCGCCTGAGGCGACGAGACCGGAATGGAATCGATGTTGGTACCGGCCTGCACTCTGGCCGTGGAGACGGCGACCCTGATCGTGTCGCCGTTAGTCCCCTGCCAGTAGGACACGCTGATCCAGTCGGCCGGCGAGGTTGCGGTGAAGGTCATGTCGCCCACGCCGGCATTGACCACGATTATCCTTTGTGCCGGCGGGTTGGGTCCGCCCGCAACGGCAAAAAATTCAAGCGAGTCCGCTGAGAGTGTCAGTATCGGTACTGCCGGCGCTGTCGGCTCGTCTTCGGAGCAACCAACCAGGGCGATGAGAATAATGAGAAAAAGACTACACGCGATTCTGTGCATGATATGGGCTTCCTGTCTGCTGCATCGTTGTTGACGATAGAATGGACAACTTGTTCCAATCTATTAACGGGCGGCCGGCGCGGTTGTCAAAAGAAAAAGTTGCACGCCGGCGGTGCCGGGCCGGCCGGACCTGCGGTGTTCCCCGGCTGCAGCATTCGCAGTCTTTTGCCTACCGTCATAATCGGTCCGGATACCGGAGCCGTCCCCGTCCCCGGTGTTTCTCGCTGCACGGCAACAGGATAGGCCGACAGGCCGGAGCCGGGGAGCTGTCCTCGGCATCCGGCACAGTGTATGCTCGACTCCTCTGTGGACATGAACTGGAGCGAGGTTAGATGATGTTGGACAACAGGTATCAGCGCGGTTTCACCAGCCAGCGGCTAACGGCCATGACCGAGCCACGCGTTCGCAAGGACGACCGGGGCTATTTCATCATGTCTCTATCGGAGAACACCAAAGTCTATTTCGACGACTTTTACCGGTTTCTCGAGACCACGTACCACCATGGCCTCAAGGAGAAAGCCGTCCTGTTGCAGAAAATCCAGGTCACGCCTGCCAATTGCGTGGAGACACAGGCGTATTACCGGGCCAAGGCCGTAATTGTCGATCTTGTTCTCAGGGCCGTTCGTCGCTTTTACACCGACGGTTCAAACTTCGGCGTTATCATGACTCCGTGGTGCTTCGGGACGGTAATCCTGGAGAAGATCGAGGTTTACCGTGATCGTCTGAGCAAGGGAGAGGTTCATGATCCCAATATCAGCGACTATCCCTATTACGTGGTCAAGTATGTCGACGAGATATACAAGGCCGAACTGCTGACCCTCTTCGATTTCCCCGAAAAGGCCTTCCAGATGCGCTGGCAGTACTCGGAGTTGCTCAAGCGGTACTCCAGAGTACTCTCCGACATCACGGTGCGTCTGAACTCGGTCCTCCAGTCGGTGAAAAACTTCGGTGCCTGAGCCCGCCGGGCCCGGCTGAACCCTCAGCCCATACCGTTATTTTCCCGCCATTCTCAGCGTCGGCTGCAGGCGCGTCTTCAAGAACGCCGACCCGAATGCCGATATACCGGGTAAGACCTTTTGCAGAAAGGCAGGGGCGGAGTACCGCAGGGATGGGCGCGCCAGCCTGATAAGGCTATGTCAACAACCGCCGTCAAGACCCGGACTGACCAGAAATTCATGCCTATCCACCTTGATTCGCTCAGGGTGGATTCGGTTCTTGATTTCGATCTTTACCTGAAAGTCGACAAGCGCTTGGTGCTTTACCGGTCGGCCAACTTGGCCTTCACCGAACGGACCCGCCAAAAGCTGCTTGAAAACAATGTAGACCGCCTGTACGTCGCCTTTGAATCCAAGCAGAAATATCAGCGCTATATCGAAACGAATCTGGACAAGATTCTCAAGGATCCGGAGATCCAGGAGATCAAGAAGGCCGGTATCCTGTACGAGACGTCCAGCAACCTGGTCAGGGACGTGCTGAGCAACCCCAGCTACGGGGAGAACATTCAGCGTTCGAAAGACCTGGTGTCCAATACCGTTCAGTTTGTTTTGAAAGGACGCGAGGCCTTTCTGAATCTGCTGAAAATCACGTCCTTCGACTACTATACATATACCCACTCCGTAAACGTGTGCACTTTCGGCGTGGCGCTGGCCCAGCAACTGGGGTTCAGCGACGAGCACTTCCTGCACGAGCTGGGCACCGGGGCGCTGCTGCACGATGTCGGCAAGTCAAAAATCTCGGATCGCATCATCAACAAGCGAACCGCGCTGACACCGATCGAGTTCGAGATTATGAAGAAGCACCCGAACTGGGGAGTCGAAATCCTTCAGGAAACGGACATGATCCACGAGGCGTCGTACTACCCCGTTTTGCAGCACCATGAGCGGGGAGACCGACGAGGCTACCCCTCGGGCCTCTCACTTGACGAGATGCACATCTACTCCAAGGTCGTCGCCATCGCTGACTCGTTCGATGCCATGACGACCGAGCGCGTTTACCAGCGGGCCATGGATACCTTCCCGGCCCTGAAGATCATGTTCTCGCTCAAGGGCGCCTACGACGAACAGATCCTTCACGCCTTTGTCGAACTCATGGGCCCTTCGGGCCTGCTTGACCTGTAAAGGCCGTCGTTTCGGCGCCGGCCGTCCCGTGAAAGCCCCCGCCTGACGGCACCGACCGGCCGGGCTAGGCCAGTTTCAGGACAAAACCGATACCGAGCGTCTGTTTCAGTCGGCCTTTCCGGGTGACCTGCTTGTCATAAAGGAACTGGGTGTAAAAGTTCACGGTCAGGATTCTGGTGATCGAGGCGTTTACGATGTTCTCCCAGTTGACGTCGATGGCCTTCCAGTCATCCTCGAACGCGGTCCCTGCAACCTCGTCCTTTCCGGAAAAGAAGAACGCCCTGTACAGGGTGAGCTTTCCGGTGTACCGGAGCCGTTCACTGAGCGTGTACGTCACGTCGGTCACGGACTCGATGCCGCCGTCGGTCAGGGTTGAATCGGTCGTTGAAAGCGCGGTGGTGTCGATGATGACGTTCTTGAAAATCTGGCGCAAGGCGAAGCCGAGCCGGCTGATGACCTGGTCCGTCTCCCGCTCGTAAAACTTCCTCGTAAGTCCGGCGGACTCCGTCAGTTTCAGCGGCGTGAAAGAGCGCTTCTTGGGTTCGAAGGAAGCATCCAGGAACTGCGATTCCAGCCGGAAAGCCACGAACGGATCGAGATAGCTCTCCAGCGTGAAGCGGCCTACGTTTTCCCAGTCGATAAGGTCGGTCGACTTCCTGGGTTTGCTCCATTCCTTGGCCGTATCCTGGGTCAGGGTCTGACCGAAAGAGAGTCGGAGCGTCGAGCGGAAATCAAGCCAGGGTTTGAGTTGTTTTTCCGCGACGCCGTTGACGTTGCCGACCCAACTGACAGCTCCTGCTTCGCCGCCGACCCAGGAATCCGAGTATGCCGTTTGGGTGGCCGTAAAATCAGCTATGAGCGATTTTTTCCAGCCTGCACCGGTGCTGTCAGTGGCCGCCACAATGATTGCGGGCATCAGCAGCAGCAGGATTAAGCCCTGCGCGGTTTTTCTGATTGGGTGTAACATGCCACTCCCCTTTAGCTTACGGTTACCTGATGCATATGGACGTCCCGCTGTGGAAACGGGATCGAAATACCCTGTTCATCAAAGGCCAGCTTCACCTTTTCGACAAGGTCGAAGTGGACCGGCCAGTAGTCGGCGGTTTTCACCCACGGGCGGACGGCGGAGTTGACGGAGCTGTCGGCCAGTTCCAGGACGGCAACGGTCGGGGCGGGATCGGTCAGCACGCGGGAGTCCTGCCTGAGAATCTGCTCCAGCACTTGCTTGGCCTTCCTGATGTCATCGCCGTAGCCGATGCCAAAGACGAGGTCGAGCCGGCGTATCTCTTTGGCCGAGTAGTTGGTGATGTTGTCTCCCGTTATCTTGCTGTTGGGAACGATGACTTTCTTGTTGTCTGGCGTTGTGAGAACGGTGTTGAAGATGTGGATTTCCTCCACCACGCCGGCCGTCCCGCCGGCTTCGATATAGTCTCCAGCCTTGAAGGGACGGAAAATGACCAGCATTACGCCCGAGGCGAAATTGGCCAGTGAGCCCTGCAGGGCAAAGCCGATTGCGAGACCGGCGGCACCGATTACGGCGATGAAGGAAGTCGTCTGAACGCCGAGCGCGCCGATAGCCGCGATGACCACAAAGGTCAGCAGGGCGATCCTGGTCAGGCTGGTTACGAACCTGGTCAGGATGACGTCCGCCTTGCTTCTTGTCATCAGGCGCCTGACAATGTTCGCAAGAACGCCCACAAGGAGGCGACCGATGATGAGTATCGCCAGGGCGCCCAGGATCTTAGTCCCGTACAGGGCACCCCACTCGACTACCTTGTCGAGAATGTTTTCCATTTTCCTCTCCTTTTACCAGCTGCTTTCTGCCACACGCGCAGGGCCTGCGATCTCCGTGCCGCGAGCCTCGACGTCCGTTCAGCCGATGCTCGTTCGCGTCCGACTGGTTCTATACGACGCTCCGGACGGAAGATCGGTAAAGCCGCTACGAGGTAGCGTTTAAGGCGACGCGTCAGGCAGCGTGTCGGTTCCTTTACTTATTGAATTAGCACCTTTGGGATGTCCGGCGAGCAGAAAGGCACACCGCCAATGTTATGTCCGGGCCTTACGTAATGCAAGAGGAAAGCGCCGGCTCCTTCCGGGAGAGGGGTCGGCAGGGGGAGTCCGGCCGGTCAGCCGGGCGATGAAATAATCGTTTGTCTCGGCCGGCGGATTGGCGATATATTGGACCGAAATTCCACGCTGGGAGATATATATGAGACAGACCATCAGAAGCGACAAGGCCCCGGCGGCGGTCGGGCCGTACTCGCAGGCCGTGAGCACGACGTGTGCCACTATGTTGTTTTGTTCCGGTCAGATAGCCCTTGATTCCGGGACGGGCGAGATGGTGGGCAGGACTGCCGCCGAACAGTGTCGGAAGGTAATGGAGAACCTTGGAGCCGTGCTGGAGGCGGCCGGGGCTGATTTCGATGACGTTGTCAAGACGACCATTTACTTGGCTGATATGAGAGATTTCGGCGCCGTCAACGACGTGTATGCCTCCTGCTTTGCGTCCGATCCCCCGGCCCGGGTCACCGTACAGGTCGCCGGTCTGCCGAAAGAAGCCAGGGTGGAGATTGACGCGATTGCAGTTGTACGTTCATGATTCAAGACGGGTTGCAGGGCAGTTCCCGGCACGTTGCCGCACGGTGGAATCCTGATCTGTTGACATCGCAGCGGCCGGGTGGTACAATGACGCGATTCATGCAGGCAAACCACAGGAGGGCTAAGTGGCGGAAAGGGAATCTTCCCGGCGCAACTTCCTCAACGCTATTCTGAGCGGCGGCACTCTGGCTACTCTCGGCGCCATTGCGTACCCGGTGCTCAGGTTCATCAAGCCGCCGGAATCGGGTGAACCCAACGTGAACCAGATGAAGCTTCCGTTCAAACGGGCGGATATCGAGGCTGAGCCGTCCCGGGCCAAGACGTTCAAGTTCGGCCGCAATCTCGGCCTCATCCTCGTGACGGAAGCGGGCAAGCTCAAAGCGCTGGCGGCCACGTGCACACACCTGGACTGCACCGTCCAGCACCGGCCCGATCTCGGTATCGTCTGGTGTTCCTGCCACAACGGACGCTATGATCTCGACGGCAAGAACATATCGGGCCCACCACCCAGGCCGCTGGAGCAGTACGTTGTCAACGAAGTCGGTGAGGACATTTTCATTGCCCGGGAGGTGGGGTGATGGCGACCGGTGCCGGGAGGCAGAATGACGGCGCGGCCGGCCGCGCGTTTCAGTGGCTCGATGACAGGTTTCAGATCGGGGGACTGCTTGAGTACTTCGGCCACAAGGTGGTCCCGGTGCATTCGCATTCCATGTTCTACTACCTGGGCGGAGTCTCCCTCTTTCTGTTCATGGTGCAGGTGGTGACGGGCATTCTGCTGCTGATGTATTACCGTCCGGGGGCTGACAGCGCTTACGAATCGGTCCGGTTCATTGTCTCGGAGGTCAAGTTCGGCTGGTTGATCCGGTCCGTGCACGCCTGGTCGGCGAATCTCATGATTCTGGCCGTCTTTGTTCACATGTTCACGGTCTTCTTCACCCACGCCTATCGCAAGCCGAGGGAGTTAAGCTGGATAACAGGCATTGTCATGCTGGGGCTGGCTCTGGCCTTTGGGTTCTCCGGTTACCTGCTGCCGTGGAATGAGCTGGCCTTTTTCGCAACCCGGGTGGGGACGGGCATGGCCGGCGCCATACCGGTAATCGGCAAAGAACTGCTGGTGGTCCTGCGCGGCGGGGAGGAAGTGACCGGGGCGACGATCGGCCGCTTTTTCGGTCTGCACGTCGCGATTCTGCCGGGGATCTTTACCGTCTTCCTGGCCGGTCACCTGGTCGCCATCCAGCGGCAGGGGATGAGCGAACCGCTGTCCTGGCAGAACATGCCGCCGTCAGAGAAACGGTACATGAAGTTCTTTCCTCATTTTATATATCGCGATCTGCTCCTGTGGCTCATCGTGCTGAACGTGCTGGCGCTGATGGCGGTCTTTTTTCCGGACGGCATCGGCGCCATGCACTGGCCGCTCGGCACCAAGGCTGATCCGTTTGCGCCGGCGCCGCCCGTGATTCGGCCCGAATGGTACTTCATGTTTGCTTTCCAGGCCCTGAAGTTCCTGCCGGCACACGTGTGGTTCGTCGAGGGGGAACTGTTCGGCGTGATCGTCTTCACGGTCGGCGGCCTCGTCTGGACGGTCATACCGTTTTTCGACAGAAAATCGGTTCACGGGGAGAAACCCCGGTTCATCGTCCTGATCGGAGCGCTGGTGCTGGCGTTCGTAGTGGTCATGACCGTACTTGGATACATTCTGGAGTAGGAGGCAGCCATGAGAATCCCGTTGTTGTTTCTTTTCCTGGTGCTCGCGGCTGGCCCCGGACTCCTATCTGCGGCGGATGATAACTGCCGGACCTGCCACCGCGATTATGAGGATGAAGACGGCCCGTCGCACAAGTTCGTCCGGGACGTTCACTCCCTGAAGGGGCTTGGATGCGTCGACTGTCACGGCGGCGACGGTTCGCTTGGCGACATGGATGAGGTTCGCCGCGTGGAAGGCTATCGCGGTGTACCGACTGCTGGGGAGGTGCCGCGCTTCTGCGCCCGCTGCCACAGCGATCCGGCCTATATGCACGAGCATAATCCGTCACTGCCGACCGACCAACTGGCCAAATACGGGACTTCCGTGCACGGCCGACGCCTTCTCGAGAGTAAGGATACCAGGGTGGCCACGTGCATATCGTGTCATACGGTGCACGAGATCGGTGACGCCAAAATGCCGCACTCGAGCACCTATCCGCAGAACATCCCCGGCACCTGCGGTAAGTGTCACGCCGACCCGGAGTATATGGCCGGATACGATCTGTCAACGGCCCAGGTTGAGGACTACGTCCAGTCGGTTCACGGCATGGCACTGATGAGCATGGAGACGGTGCGGGGGCTTGCCCGGGAACTGGATCTGGCGCTCGGCGATGATTTCAAGCTTGTTCTGACGGGCGGTGATCCGGCCTCGGCCGGCGACTCCGCGCGCTATTTTGAAGTACTCGGCTACCTGGAAAGGAAGGAGTTGGGCGCGCCTGCCTGCAACGACTGCCACGGCAACCACGGTGCGGCCCCTCCGGGTGTGGTCTCTCTTTCGGCCGTTTGCGGCAACTGTCACGCTCTCGAATCGGAGATGTTCGACAGATCCCCTCACAAGGTCGCCTTTGACGAAAACGACCTTCCCGAGTGCGAAACCTGCCATTCCAACCACCTGGTCATGAAACCGTCCGACGCCATGGTCGGCCCGACTGAGCCGGGTCTGTGCGTGGACTGCCACGACATCGACGACGGCACGAGGGGCCTGGCCGTGGCCGACAGCATGCTCACGGCCATTCTAAACCTGCTCTCGGTCCGGCGGGAAGCGCAGGCGTCGCTGGAGGACGCAGTAACTAGGGGCATGATGACCACTGACGAAGAGCTGCGCATAAAGGACGTCGACCAGGCGCTGATTCAGGCGCGCACGCTCGTGCATTCATTCAGCGCCGATGAGGTGACGTCGCGTGCGCTCGCGGGGGTGCAGGTTGCCGACACGGTGAAACTCAATTCGCTGGCGCTGGTGGACGAATACTACTACCGCCGGTACGGGCTTGCCGTGGCGACCTTGTTCATCACGATTCTTGCGGTCGGGCTGTACTTCAGGATCCGGCGCCTGGACTGACCGGCTGAAACCGGCCTTTCAGACGGTGGTCGGTCCTTACATTGCTGGACGGCGTAGCCTGAGGTCCACAGGGGGGTCGTTCGTTTAGCAGACGGCGAGGTGCTTCCGAGGCGGCGTTGGACAAACATCGTGCCGCACGCTGTGCGTCGTTCGAGTACGGCGCGTCCTGTGTGCTATGTTAGTTAGTACAAACTGCGCTGTCGGCAAAAGGCGGGACCGGGCAACTTTGTACTTACGGTATTTGTTGTCGTCAAACGAGTTGACACGACGGAAAAAGCCGAAAAAAGCGCTTGACTTCGCTCGAAAACGACCTTTCTTGCGCAGTCAAAACGCGTGCACACGGTCACACCTCTGAGTCGAACGGGCAGGAAAAACGGACAGCATGTCGGAGTATTTGGCGGTTCTCATATTCCTTTTAGTTGGGACAGGAATTGTCCTGTTTACGTTTTTTCTGTCAAGTCTGATCAGGCCGTCAAATACCTACCCCGAGAAAAGTGTGAACTACGAGTGCGCGGAGTTGCCGATCGGCAGTTCGTGGATACGGTTCAATAACCGTTTCTATATTTTCGCCCTGATTTTCGTGATTTTCGACGTCGAGGTCGTATTCCTCTTTCCGTGGGCGGTGGCTTTCGGGCAGCTCGGCCTGTACGCGCTAATTGAAATGGTCATATTCATCGTGATTCTCTTCTACGGCCTGTACTATGCCTGGAAGAAGGGGGTGCTCCGGTGGGTGTGATCAGGAAGCTGCCTCTATACGCCGAGCGCATACCCGGCGGGTCACTGGTGATGACCAGCCTTGAGGCGGTTCTGGGTCAGGCGCAGGCCAAGTCGCTGTGGTATTTGCTCTTTGGTACCGCCTGCTGCGCCATCGAACTGATGTGTACCGGTGCGTCGCGGTACGATTTCGACCGCCTCGGTATGATTTTTCGCGCCACCCCGCGACAGTCCGACCTGATCATCGTCGCCGGAACCATCACCAAGAAGATGGCCCCGAGGTTGCGCCGTCTGTACGACCAGATGGCCGAGCCGCGCTACGTGATCGCGATGGGCGGCTGCACCATAAGCGGGGGTCCCTTTTACTACGACTGTTACTCGGTGGAGAAGGGCATCGACCACATTGTCCCCGTCGACGTGTACATACCCGGATGCCCGCCGCGACCGGAATCACTGATGGAAGGTTGCATTCACCTACAGGAAAAGCTCAAGAAGACCAAGCTTGGAGACTGGCAGGAAAAGCAGGCGTGACCAGGGACGAGTTGAAGAGCCATATCGCCGGCCGGTTCGAGGGCAGGATGACCCTTCTTGACACCGGTCGCTACGACCCGATGTACGAAGTGAAGCGGTCCGACCTTCTCGAGGTGGCTAAAGCCCTGCGTGACGACGAGCGTGTAAAGTTCGATTTTCTCTGCAACCTGGGCGGCGTGGACACCGGTGAGCGGTTTGAGATAGTCTACTCTGTGGCGTCCACCATTAACAACCTGCGCCTGGATTTCAAGGTTATCCTGCCGTATGAGGCGGCCGAGATCGAGTCGGTTCAGGAGGTGTGGCCGGCCGCCAACTGGCACGAACGGGAGATGTGGGAGCTTTACGGCATCAACGTGCTCAACCATGAAAACCTGACACGTTTTCTGCTGCCTGACGACTGGGATCAGGGCTATCCGCTGCGTAAGGACTGGGATGCTCCCGATTTTGTCCGCATGCCGGAGCTGTAATGGATGGCCTGAGGACCGAGGAATTCGTCGTCAATATGGGGCCGCACCACCCCGCGACCCACGGTGTCTGCCGACTCATGCTGACCATGGACGGCGAGAGAGTCATGAGGATCGAGCCCGTTATCGGTTACCTTCATCGCTCCCTTGAAAAGATCTGCGAGAATCGCACCTACGCCCAGTGCATCCCGATCCTCGACCGGTTTGAATACGTCACGTCCATGTCGTGCAACCAGGCGTTTGCGCTGGCCGCCGAGAAACTGGCCGGTATCGAGGTCCCCGAGCGGGCGGAGTACCTGCGTGTCATCATGCTCGAACTGAACCGGATTGCGTCGCACCTCATCTTCTACGGCGTCACGGCCATGGACATCGGTGCACTCACCCCCTTTTTGTACGGACTTCGCGAGCGGGAGGGCATCATCGATCTGTTCGAGATGACCTGCGGTCAGCGTCTGACTTACAACTATATCCGGATCGGCGGTGTCTCAAAGGACATTCCCGCGCAGTTTGTTCCGCAGTGCCGCACGGTTCTCAGCACCATAAGGGAGAAGCTCCACGACTACGAGGGGTTGTTAAACGAGAACCCGATCTGGCTGGTGCGCACAAAGGGTGTCGGTTACCTGGCGCCCGAAGTGGCGATCGCCTACGGCGTGTCCGGCCCGGTGCTGAGGGCTTCGGGCGTCAACTACGACATCCGCCGCAACGACCCCTACTCGATCTACGACCGCTTTGACTTCCAGGTGGCCGTCCGTCCGAACGGTGACTGCTACGACCGCTACCTGGTTCGTCTGGATGAGATCAAGGAATCCATCAAGATTATAGAGCAGGCCCTCGACGGGCTGCCGGACGGGCCCATCTCGGCCAAGGTGTCGCCCAACTTCAAGCCGCCGCCGGGAGAAGTTTACTCACGAGTCGAGAACTCTCGCGGCGAGTTAGGGGTATACATACAGTCGGACGGGGGCAAGAAACCACTTCGAGTCAAAACGCGGGGCGGGTCATTCAATCAACTTCAGGCACTTCCGGTATTCGGCACGGGGGGACTGATCGCAGACCTGGTGGCCATATTTGCGACTCTGGACGTGATCATGCCGGAGGTTGACCGATGAGTTGGCCGGTGGCCGTGGGCGAACTGCACGGCGTGTTCAGGTGGCTGTACGGGCTCCTGGCGGATACCGGCTTGCCCCAGCCGTGGCTGGATATCCTGACGTACACGGTTCTGGCGGCAATGGTGTTCGGTGTCCTGGCCCTTATCGCCCTGTACCTTGTCTGGTGGGAGAGGAAGATCTCCGCCCACATCCAGCAGCGGTTCGGACCGATGCGCCACGGCTGGCACGGTTGGTACCAGACCGTGATGGATGCCGTCAAACTCCTCCTGAAGGAGGACGTGAAGATTGCCACGCGTGACCGGGTGATATTTTTCTGGGCGCCGGTGATGTGTTTTGTGGCGGCTTTCCTCGCCTACGTGGCCATTCCGTTCGGTGACGGGCTGATTGTGGCTGACCTCAACATCGGCATTCTCTACATCATGGCGGTGACCACGTTTACCGTTATTTCGTTGCTGATGGCCGGCTGGGGGTCGAACAACAAGTATGCCCTGCTGGGCGGCATGCGCTCGGCAGCCCAGATTGTCAGCTATGAAGTGCCGATGGTGGCGTCGGTCTTGGTGGTCATAATTTTTGTGGGTTCCCTGTCCATGGTTGACATCGTGCGGTCACAGTCGGGACTTGTTTTCAACTGGTTTGTCTTTCGTCTTCCGTTCGGCCCCATAGCCTTCGCCACGTATATCGTCGCGGCCACGGCCGAGGTCAACCGTGTTCCGTTCGACATTCCGGAGGCAGAACAGGAGTTGGTGGCCGGATATAACGTCGAGTATTCGGGGATGAAGTTCGCCATGTTTTTTCTGGCCGAGTTTGTGAACATGTTCACGGTCTCGGCGATCGGGGTGACGCTCTTCCTGGGGGGCTGGTCAGGACCGTTCCTGCCTTCGTGGCTGTGGTTTCTGGTCAAGGTGCTGGCCGTGATCCTGCTGCTGATGCTGTTTCGGTGGACCTACCCGCGTCTTCGGGTGGACCAGTTGATGGAGTTCGCGTGGAAGTTTCTGGTGCCGGTGACGTTTGCCAACCTGATTCTGGCCGCTCTGGTCAAGCACCTGGGGTGGTACTGGTAGTGAGGATGGACTGATGCCGAAGCTGTTGAAAGACATCAAGAACCTGGTCCGGGGTTTGGGCATCACCGGAAAGCACCTGGGTCGGCACGCCATTACGATCCAGTATCCCGAAGAAAAATGGACCATGCCGGAGCGCTCACGCGGGATCGTGGTGCTGCTCTCCGACAAGGAGACCGGCGAACTGAACTGCACGTCGTGTATGCTGTGCATGCGCG
Organism: Acidobacteriota bacterium; assembly: GCA_035529075.1. NCBI lineage: Bacteria > Pseudomonadati > Acidobacteriota > Acidobacteriota bacterium. The sequence goes on from DATKXK010000012.1 coordinate 39,808, forward strand.
CCTGTCCCACGGGGGCGATACGGATTGACGCTCCCCGCGGCGAAGACAAGAAACGGCGCCTGATATCGTTCGTCGTGGATAACGGCATCTGCTGCTTCTGCGGCCTGTGCGAGGAAGCGTGCAATTTCTGTGCGATCAAAATGGCCACGAAATACGAGTTTTCCACCGTGAACAAGGACGATCTCGTCTGGGATATGCGGAAGTTGCAGGAAATGGGCCGGGACGTTGATTACGTTGACACGCGCAAGAAGAAGCCGGCCCGCGCTGATGTTGCCGGTCCGGCCGGCCCCGCCTCGTCCTCGGAGAAAAAGCCCCCGGCCGACGGACAGCCGGGCCCGGACGGTGCCGGCCAGGACCCGAAGACAGAGGGAGAAGCGTGAGCCATGGCTGAATCATCGGGCGTTTCAGTGGTTTTCTGGATATTGTCCGCCGTCATCCTGGTGTCGGGGTTCCTGGTAGTCAGCCTGCGGAACATTTTCCACTGCGCCATTGCCCTGGTGCTCTGCCTGGCCTCGGTGGCCGGGATATTCATCCTGCTGGGTGCGGAGTTCCTGGCCGCGGCGCAGGTGCTGATTTACGTCGGGGCGGTGGCCGTCCTGATGATCTTCGCGGTCATGCTGACCTCGAATCTGGCCTCGCGCGAGATTGTGCAGACTAACCAGAACGCCCTTGTCGCGTTCTTCGTCTGCCTGACGTTCGCCATGGGCACCATCATCCTGATCGGGGGTACGAAGGTCTGGCAATTCACCAACGAGGCCCTCCCGGCCGAGAACGTGCTGGCCATCGGCAAGCTGCTCATGACCGAGTTCATGCTCCCGTTCGAGGTGGTTTCGGTGCTGCTTCTGGCGGCCATGATCGGCGCCATCGTGCTGGCGAGGGGGGAGAGGTCCTGATGGTCTACTATCTCGCGCTGGCGGCGGTGCTGTTTTCCATCGGCCTGTTCGGTGTCATCACCCGGCGGAACACGATCGGGATTCTCATGTCGCTGGAGTTGATGTTCAACGCCGCCAACATCAACTTTGTCACCTTCAACAAGTACATTATGAGCGACGGCCTGACCGGGCAGATGTTCGCCATCTTCATTGTCGTGGTGGCGGCGGCCGAGGCCACGGTGGGCCTGGCCATCGTTCTGCTTATCTACCGTAACTGGCGCGGTATCGACAGTGAAAACTTCACAATCATGAAATGGTAGCGCGAAACCGATGACCCCGTATGCATACATCATAGCCCTGTTGCCGCTTCTGGGCTTCCTGGTGATTGTCTTTTTCTTCCGCTGGAAGGAAGCGCTGTCGGCGGGGTTCTCGGTGGCCATGATACTGGCCAGCGGGGTGCTGTCGGTCGTTGTCCTGATCGAGACACTGGCCCGCCACGGGGCCGCCTATGAAGCATCCGTGGCGATCACGTCGTTTGCCGCCCTGAATTTCGAGTTCGGCATCCTGATCGACCCGCTCACCGCGATCATGCTTATGGTGGTCACGATCGTCGGCTCGTGCGTGCAAATCTATTCCATCGGGTACATGAAGGGTGACCCGCGATTCAGCCGCTTTTTCGCGTACCTTTCGCTTTTCTGTTTCTCCATGCTCGGCCTGGTCCTGGCCAACAACTTCTTCATGATCTTCATCTTCTGGGAGCTGGTCGGGCTGACGAGTTACCTGCTGATCGGTTTCTGGTTTGAGAAGAAGTCGGCCGCCGACGCCGGCAAGAAGGCGTTTATCACCACCCGCATCGGTGACCTTGGCTTTATCGTGGGGTTGCTGATGATTGCGGTTTACGCGGGCACCTTCAACTACGGCCAGGTTTTTGACAGTGTCGCCGCCGGGGCCATTCCGGCCGGTATCCTGACGGTCATCTGCATCTTCGTGTTCTGCGGCGCCGTCGGCAAATCCGCCCAGTTCCCGTTGCACGTGTGGCTGCCGGATGCCATGGAAGGTCCCACGCCGGTTTCGGCGTTGATTCACGCCGCGACGATGGTGGCGGCCGGTGTATACCTGGTGGCGCGGACGATGTCGCTATTTGTCGGCTCGGCCGAGGCGTCGCTGGTGGTTGCCATAATCGGTATAGTTACGTCGCTCATCGCGGCCTCGATCGGCCTCGTGCAGAACGACATCAAACGGATCCTGGCCTACTCGACCGTTTCGCAGCTCGGGTACATGATTATGGCGCTCGGCCTGTACGGCCACGACACCGCCCTGGGCCAACATTCGCCCGGGTACACGGCCGGAATGCTCCACCTGATGACGCACGCCTTCTTCAAGGGCCTTCTCTTTCTGGGCGCCGGTTCCGTAATACACGCCGTGCACACCAATGACATCCAGGAGATGGGCGGCCTGGCCCCGAAGATGAAGACGACGGCCATCACGTTCATGATCGCCTCGCTGTCGATTGCCGGCATCTTCCCGCTATCGGGATTCTGGTCCAAGGACGAGATCGTCGCCGCCACGCAGCACCACCCGGTCTTTATGTTCTTTACTCTCGCGGTGGCGTTCATGACGGCCTTTTACATGTGGCGGCTGTGTTTTCTGACGTTTTTCGGCAAGCCGCGGGACCAGCACCGCTTTGAGCATGCCCATGAATCGCCGCGGTCGATGACCTGGCCGCTGGTGCTGCTGGCCTTTCTTTCGATCTTCGCGGGCTGGGTGGCGCTTCCCTGGCTCCATCAGGGCTTTTCGTCCTTTATCTATCACGGGGAGGTACACCATGCGGCACCGAACTACCTGCTGATGGTGATCTCAACGGTGGTGGCGGTCAGCGGCATCGGGCTGGCCTATCTGATTTATTACAAGCGGACAATCTCCGCCGAGCGGCTGGCCGAACGGTTCAGGCCGCTGTATACCCTGCTGTACAACAAGTACTATTTCGACGAGCTGTATGATCTCGTCATAATCCGGCCGGCGCTGGCGCTGGCCCGGTTTATCTGGACGTTTGACGACAGGATCGTCGACGGCCTCGTGAACCTGGTCGGGCGGCTGACGATTCTGTGGTCGGATGTCAAGATGTGGTTCGATACGTGGATTGTTGACGGTGCGGTCAACGGCGCGGGCTGGCTCGTTCAGCAGGGGTCGTCGCTGCTGAGGTTCCTTCAGACCGGCGTGGTGCAGTCTTATGCCCTGTTTATCCTGGTGACCGTTCTGATAATCTCGCTGGTCAAGTTCGAGGTTGTCCTGATCGACGTCAGCTGGCCGGTCATGTCCGTGGTATTCATCGCCGGACTCATCGTTCTGGCGATCCTGACCAGGTACGCGGCGGCGAGAGAGAGAAAAGCGCAGGTGACGGCCCGGATGCTCGGCAGCGGAGCCAGCCAGCTGGAAGAATAACGCATGACTGTGGAGGATGGACTATAAGATGCAGTTTCCAATACTGAGCTTGCTGGTATTCATACCCTTGATCGGCATGGTCGCGGTGATGGTCATACCCAGAGAGCGCAAGTGGGCCATCCGGTGGACGGCCACGATCGCATCGTTTATCCCCATGGTGCTGTCATGCTGGCTCGTCTGGGATTACTATTTCCGGTATTCCGGTTCGTCGGCCATGGCCTACGCGGAGGGGCCGTTCAACTGGATCCCGTCGCTGAATATCCAGTACCTCCTCGGCGCGGACGGTATCAGCGTACCGCTGCTGTTCCTGACCGGGTTGCTGTCGACCCTGTCGCTGATCGCCTCCTTTAACATCGAAAACCGGGTCAAGGAGTATTTCGCCTTCTTTCTCCTGCTCGAGACCGGCATGATGGGCGTGTTTGTAGCTCTGGATTTCTTCCTGTTCTATGTCTTCTGGGAAGTGATGCTGGTGCCGATGTATTTCCTCATCGGTGTCTGGGGCGGTCCCCGCAAGGAGTACGCGGCGATCAAGTTCTTCCTGTACACGCTCTTCGGATCGATTTTCATGCTGGTCGCGATCCTGATCCTGTATTTCACCAGCGAGCCGCATACGCTGAACATGCTGACGCTGATTCAGACGGGGCCCGGCCTGGGCCACACCCTGCAGGTGGTCTGCTTTGTGTTCTTCTTCATCGCCTTTGCCATCAAGGTTCCGGTCTGGCCGTTCCATACGTGGTTGCCGGACGCCCACGTGGAGGCGCCGACGGCGGTATCCGTCATCCTGGCCGGCGTCCTGCTGAAGATGGGGACCTACGGGATGCTCCGCGTTTCGTGGCCGATGTTTCCCGAGGCCCTGCGCCAGTTGTCCTTCTGGATTGCCCTGCTCGGGGCTATTTCGATCATCTACGGGGCGCTCGTCTCCATGGCGCAGAAAGACCTGAAAAAGCTGGTGGCGTATTCGTCGGTGTCGCACATGGGGTACTGCATGCTGGCGCTGGGGGCGTTCTCGTCGGTGCAGGCGATTACCGGCTGCATGTTCCAGATGCTTTCGCACGGCCTGATCACGGGCGCGCTGTTCCTCCTGGTGGGCGTTCTGTATGATCGGGCGCACACTCGCGAGATTGCCGCCTTTGGCGGGCTGGGCGTGAAAATACCGGTCTACACCAGTATCATGGTGTTCTTCTCGATGGCTGCCCTGGGGCTGCCCGGGATGTCGGGCTTTGTTTCGGAGTTCATGGTGTTTATCGGGGCCTTCGGCGCCCTTAACAAGGTACTCGTGGGCATTTCGGTTCTTGGTGTCGTGCTCGGCGCGACCTATATGCTCCGCATGGTGCAGCACATGTTTCTCGGCGATTTCGATCTCTCCCGGTGGGGAGGGCTGACGGAGATCAACGTGCGCGAAATCATCACCGTGGCTCCCCTGATGGTGCTGACGCTGGCGATCGGCATCTATCCCAAGCCGCTCAGCGCTCTGATGTCGGCCACGCTGGAAAATCTGATCAACCTGATGGCTCGGTAGTACGATGGACGTGCAGTTGCCGGAATACTCGATTCGGATGATGCTGCCGGAGATCTTCCTGTTCCTCTGGGCGCTGGTGGTGGTCACTTTTGACGTGCTCAGCAAGCGGAAGTCGGGGTCGGCGGTGGGGTATCTGGCCCTGTCGGGGTTGGTCATATGCGGTGTGATTCTCTCCGTCACCGGCTATGGCCGGGGTTTTGGCGTGATGTTCTTCAATGATCCGATGGCCGTCTTTTTCAAGGTGATTTTCCTGGGCGCCGCCTTCATGGCCATCGGCAGTTCCTTCGGCCTGACCCGACAGAAGATCGTCAACCATCGCGGCGAGTTCTTCGGTCTCATTCTGCTTTCGACGGTGGGCATGATGTTCCTGGGGTCGTCACAGGAGTTGCTGTCACTGTACATCGGCCTGGAGCTGACCACGATTCCGCTGTACGTGCTGGCGGCCTTCTTCAAGGACGATCGCAAGTCCGTTGAGGCGGGGATCAAATACCTGATTGTCGGCGCTCTCTCCTCGGCGTTGCTCCTGTACGGGATTTCTTTCCTGTACGGCCTGTCCGGCACGACGGACATCGTCCAGATGAAGATCAACCTGGCGGTCACGCAGTTGGTCCATGAAGGCGACATCGGTGTTATCCTGATCCTGGCGACGGTGGCCATACTGGCCGGGATCGGATTCAAGCTGGCGCTGCCGCCGTTCCACCAGTGGGTGCCCGACGTGTACGAGGGATCGCCGACGCCGGTAGCGGCCTTCCTCTCGGTCGGTTCAAAGGCGGCGGGGCTGGTGGCTTTCGCCAAGATTGTCGTCAACGGGCTGTATGCTTTTTACGATCCGGTAATGAGCCCCAACGACTGGGGGGTGCTTGTCGGCGTGCTTGCCGCGGCGGCCATGATTCTGGGCAACGTCGCGGCCATACGCCAGACGAACATCAAACGGATGCTGGCTTATTCGACCATCGCCCAGGCCGGGTACATCATGATCGGGATGGTGGCGATGAACGAGTTGGGCCTGGCCGCGGTAGGTTTCTACACCTTTGCCTACCTGTTTGCCAACATGGGCGCTTTTGCGGTCGTGGCGCTGGTTGAAGATCAGACCGGGTCGTGCGAGATCGCGACCTACTCGGGCCTTGCCCGCACGTCACCTTTCCTCTCGATCACGCTCTCCGTCTTTCTGCTGTCGCTGGCCGGGATACCGCCCCTGGCCGGTTTCTTCGGCAAGTACTACGTATTTGCCGCCGCCATCAGTCTGGCCGGCAGCGGACAGGGGTACAGCTGGCTGTACTGGCTGGTCGGCATCGGGCTCCTGACGTCGGTGTTTGCCCTGTATTACTACGCCAACGTAATCAAGATGGCCTGGTTCGCCAGGGAAGCCTCGCCGCACAGGATTCGGTATTCGGGTCCGGCCCTGGCCGTTCTCGTGATCGGACTGGTCGGCGTGCTCATCGTCGGGCTCTACCCCGAGCCGGTGGTGCAGTTCGCTTCGAAGATTCCCTTCTCGTTCGGCTTTATCCCCCACTGACGGCGCATTGCTGTTGACATTGCTTTGAGCGGCGGCTATAATCAGTTCGCTTTGAATGGAAGGCAGGCCACCGGATGTCGGCAGTCAGCACTGTCATCGATACAGTCAAGCGGTATTTTATCAGCGGCGTTTTGGTCGTGGTTCCGGTCATTCTGACCTTTATCGTCCTGCGGTTTCTGTTCCAGGCTGTCGACGGTATTCTTGAAACGTACCTTCACGACATCCTTGGCTACTACCGGACCGGGCTGGGTGTTCTGACAATCACGCTGCTGATACTGCTTTTCGGAGTGCTCACGCGCAACTGGATCGGCCGCCGGATCTATCGGGCGGGAGATCGTTTGCTGGTTCGGATGCCCATTATCCGGCCGATCTATTCCGCAGCCAAACAGCTCCTGGAAGCAGTTACTACCACCACCGAGGGCGGATCGTTCAAGGAAATCGGTCTGGTGGAGTATCCGCGCAAGGGTGCCTACCAGATCTGCTTCGTCAGCCGCCGGTTGGAACTGAACGTCGGCGGCGAAAGGCGGCGTTTCATATCGGTATTTGTGCCGTCCACGCCCACACCGGTCTCCGGAATGGTGGTGATCGTGCCGGCCGACGAGGTGGTCCTGCTTGACATGACGGTGGAAGACGGAATCAAATTCCTGGTTTCCGGCGGCGTGGCTTCGCCCGCGCTGCTCAATGAGAAAGTAACTCACGCGTGACCAAATGCTGAGAGGTGTCCTGTGAAACTCGCCAATCTCCTGATGGAGCGCCGCGTCAACATGAATCTCAGGGGACGGACCAAGGATGAGGCGGTGCGGGAACTGCTGACGACTATCTGCGAAGAGGGATTCGAGTGCGACTATGACAAGGTGCTGCTTTCGGTGCGCGAACGGGAGGAGGTCGAAGGCACTTCGTACGGTCACGGTTTTGCCTTCCCGCACGCCCGGACCGACGCGGTAAAGGAACTTTACATCCTGGTCGGCGTTTCGCAAGACGGGCTGGAGGACAAGACACCCGACGGGATTCCCGTGTACGTAGTCTGCCTGCTGCTGACACCGTCGACCATCGCCAAACTGTACCTGCAAACGCTCTCCGGGCTGGCCCGGTTCGCGCGGGCTGAGGGGGTTCTGGAGAAAATCCGGAACATGACCAGCAAGAGCGACCTGATCAAGCTGATCTCCGATTCGAACGTCATGATCGACAAGGAGCTGATGGTCAAAGACGTCATGCGGCACAAGGTAGCCATGGTGACTCCCGACGACACGCTCAAGGAAGTGGCTAACCAGATGTTCTGCAACCGGCTGTCGGCCCTGGCCGTGGTGGACGAGTCAAACCGCCTGGTGGGGGTGATTAACGACCGGGACCTTATCAAGGCGGCGCTGCCGGACTACAAGTCGCTGATCTCGAACCTCAACTACTCGATGGATGTCGAACCGTTCGAGGAATTGCTCAAGAAAGAGGACAAGATCAAGGTGTCGCAGCTCTATCGCGACGACTTTGAGGTTACGACCCCTGATACGAGGATTGTCGAGGTTGCCGCGATGATGATTTTCAAGGATATCAGCCGGGTCTTCGTTATCTCGGGCGATCAGCTTGTTGGCGTTCTGCTCCGGAAGGACATTGTCAACATGATCATTCGCGGTTGAGGCAGCCGCGGCCGCAGGGCTTACCTCTTGGCTGACCTATGACGGGTTCCCAGAACAAACACGAGGTGCAAGCCTCTTTGTACGTTTTCCTTTGCCTGGCTATCCTCGGGTCGCTGCCGGGGCTGTACCTGGGCACGGTCTCGGTGCATGTCGGTCCGGTGGTCGGGGCGCTGCTGTTCGGGACGGCCATATTCGCTGCGGCCTTCCTGCTTTCGTGGGCGGCCGAGGCGGCGCAGATCGACATCTCCCAATCGCTGGCTATAGCCATTCTGGCTTTGATCGCGGTGCTGCCGGAATACGCCGTCGATTTCGTATTTACCTGGAAAGCGGCCCATGATCCTCAACAGGCCCACTACGCGATTGCCAACATGACCGGCGCCAACCGCCTTCTGGTCGGGCTGGGCTGGCCGCTCGTGCTGCTGCTTTTCGTCCTGGCCAAGAAACGACGGGCCATCGTCCTGGAGAAATCGCACCGGGTAGAAATCTTCTACCTGGCCATGGCAACCATCTATTCGTTCACCATTCCCCTCAAGGGAAGTCTGAATCTGGTTGATACCGCGATTCTGGTTACCCTGTTTGTCCTTTACACGCGCCGTGCGGCCAGGATGGAACACGTAGAGCCGGAGATAGTCGGTCCGGTCAAGATTCTGGCGAACATGTCACGCGGGTACCGCCGGGCGGCAACGATTGTTTCGTTCCTGTATTCCGGGCTGGTGATCTTTTTCGTCGCCGAGCCGTTCGCGGAGTCGCTGGTTGCCTCGGGAAGGACCCTGGGGTTAAACGAGTTCCTTGTCGTGCAATGGCTGGCGCCGATAGCGTCGGAGGCCCCGGAGTTCATTATCGCCGCAACCTGGGCGCTGCGCGGGGCCGCCGGTGCAGCTCTTCATGCCCTGATATCTTCGAAGGTCAATCAGTGGACGCTGCTGGTCGGGACCATCCCGCTGGTGTACGCGATTTCAGGCTCGGCGGTGCGGCCGTTTGTGCTCGACAGCCTGCAGGATCACGAACTGATCCTGACCTCGGCGCAGTCGCTGTTCGCGGTGGCTGTTCTGGTGAATCTCCGGCTGACCCGCCTGGAGGGCGTGCTGCTGGCAGGGCTCTTTCTGCTGCAACTGTTCATCGCGGACATCCGCCTCGAGGTCACGGCGGTTTACATCGTGCTCGCCCTGTTTTTTCTCGTGCTGCATCGCGGCTGCCTGGTGCCTGCCACCAGGATGGGGCTGGGGCTCAGAGAGAAGTCAGACGTCTAGGCCTTGCCGCTCTTTTCCTTCTCACGGAATCCGATTCTCGGGAACGGATTCACAATCGAACTGGCGATATTGGTCAGGTGAGCGTTGACGCGCTTGAGATACCGCGCGTACATGGCCAGGGTCACGGCGTCGCGCCGTGAGAGCCCCTGATCCTCTTCGCCGATCATGTCGTTGACGATCTGGTCGCTGGTTCTGCTTATCGTCTGCTCGATCTGCATCACTTCCCGGGCCCGCTGTTTGTCCTGGCTCTTGAGCAGCTCGATGAGTTTGGGGAAATTCTGCTCGATAGCCTGCTCGATCGACACGAGGGCGCTCTCGTGGTCGCCAGCCTTGAGCTTATCCTTGTGCCGCGCGGCCAGGCTGGCAATGTTCTTGGTGTAGTCTCCAATACGCTCGACGTCGATTACGATCGACACCAGCACCAGCCCCGGGACCAGGTTCTGTGTCCCGGCCACCGTCAGGTGCGTCAGCACGTTGCGGCGGACCTCGCGCTCGTACTTGTTGATCTTCCGGTCGGTCTTCTTTATGTCGAATGGAAGTTCGTCGGTGTCCGAATCGCGGAGGACCTTGCGCGACGCTTCGTACATATCGTAGTCGAACTCGAGCATTTTGAGAGTCGTGCGGTAGGCGGCCTCAAGCAGATTCTCGGAACTGAACAGCTCTTTGAATTTCTCGAACATATTGTTACCTCGTCAGCAGGATTATCACGCCTGGTATAAGAAAGAACACGATTAGAATATATACAATGGGTATCATCTTCGATCGAGCGGCGGCCGCCCCCAGTTTGGAGGCCAGGAAGAGCGGGACCACCTTCAACGGCCAGAATATGGCCATGCCGAACAGGTTGAATATCAGGTGGGCGAAGGCCACGGCTACCGCCTCGGGCGACCCGGTCACGAAAGAGGCCAGGAAGGCGGTGACGGTGGTGCCGATGTTGGCCCCCAGCAGGTACGGGTAGATCTGCTGGACGCTGATGACGCCGGCGGCGACAAGGGGGATGATTATCGACGTGGTTATCGAAGAGGACTGGATTATCGACGTCAGCACAATGCCCAGCAGAAGACTGAGCGCCGCCGTGCGGAATATGTAGCGCTGGAAGAACCGCTCCACCCGGGCCAGCACCATCGACTTGAGTACCACTACGATGTAGCGGAGGGCTATAAAGAGCAGGAGAAACGCGATCGCCACGCACAGCCAGCCGGTATCACCGGTGAGGTGCATTATTCCGCCGGCCACCGGTTTCGTGATGACGGCCAGCGGTGAAGCGAACGTCATCCCGCCGAACTGTTCAAAGAACTGCTCCGCCCATCTGGCCACCGCCCCGATGATATTGAACCATAGCTGTAGCGGCAGCAACACGATTACCGCACAGATATTGAAGAAGTCGTGCACCGTCGAAGCGGTATAAGCTCGCTGGAATTCCTCTTTTCGAGAGATGCTGGCGAGCGAGACGATCGTGTTGGTGATAGTGGTGCCGATATTGGCCCCCATGACCATCGGAATCGCGTTCTCGAACGACAGCACTCCCGAGGCGACCAGACCCACGATCAGGGAGGTGGTGGTTGACGACGACTGGATGATTGCCGTCACGACAACGCCGATGACCAGGCCGACTATCGGATGGGAGGTGGTTCTGAAAATGGCCTGGGCGAACCCCCCGCCCAGAAGCTTAAACGACCCCCCCAGCAGCGTGATCGACAGAATGAAAAGGTACACCAGCGCGAACAGGACAAGGATCTTAAGCGGTACCGCGTCACGGATGGCATAGCGGGGGCTGGTGGCGGCCGATTGCCCGGGATCTGGTGTCATCAGTGGGTCTTTTTCAGATATCTCTTTCGGTTCGGGCGGCAATATAACCGGTGGCCGACGCCGGTCAAGTGAAAAACCGGCGTTCGGGCGGCTGTCCCGGCTGGCCGCTTACGGCCGTCGCCCGGCGGTGGCCAGGACATAGGTGTCCGTGCGGAAATACCGTGAAGCCGCGCGGCGGACGGATTCGATGTCGACCTGTTCCAGCTGTCGGACAAAGACCGAGTCGTGACCGACGTCCCGGCCGAGGTAACCGTCGACCCCGAGGTAGAAAGCCTGATTCACCCGGGACAGGCGGGAGCTCAGCATGCGCCCCCACGTCTTGTTTCTGGCCCGCATGACTTCACGCTCGGTAGGGCCGTCGAGCTTGAGCTTGTCTATTTGCAGCAGCAGCCCGTCCAGGGCGGTCCGGTAGTTGTTCGAGGCCGTACCGATCGTACAGTAGTACCAGCCGAAATCGCGGTCGAAATGCGCGCTGGCTCCGGTCGAGTAGGCCAGCCCCTGTTTCTCGCGCAGGTTGAGAAACAGGCGCTCGGAGAGGATTGACGTCGCTACCGCCAGCGCCACGGCATCGGCACTACCGGCCCCGGGCAACGCCGATCCGAGGTAGATGCTGACCTGTTCCTTGGCCAGATCGACGTGCCTCTCCTTGACGGTTGCAAGCGGATCGGCCTTTTCCGCCGTTCGGGAAACGAATTCGACGGGCGTGACTCGTCCCAGTGTCGCCCGGACCCACCCGCGGACCTCCTCGACGCTCAGGTTTGTGACGATGGAGAGAATCACGTTTTCAGGAGAATACACGTTGGCGTGATGTCGGCGGAGGTCCTCTCTCGTGATACCGGCTATCGAGCGGGCGCTGCCCATGATCGGCTGGGCGTAGGGCTTGTTCTCGAACAGCGCCTGGTAGTACGACTCGCGGGCCACGTTGGTCGGCGAGGTGGCGTCGCGGCCGATTGTGCCGAGCATCCGGGCGCGCACTTTCTCCACTTCCGCAGAGTCGAACGCCGGGTACAGAAGCATGTCCACGAGAAGGCCGAATCCCCGCCCGGCGTATTCGTCGATGGTCTCGAACTTGATGAATGAATAGCCGCGGGTAGTGTACCGGTCGTCAAACGGTATCCACGGGTTGTCGTACAGCGTCAGGTTGGCGCCGATCCGGGCCAGGTCCCGGCTGAATTCCGACGCTGACCGCGTAAGCGTCCCTTTTTCAAGGCATCGATTCACAAAGTCCGTTATTCCGGCCTTTCCTTCCGGCTCGTTGACCGTCCGGCCCTTTCCCAGGACGGTCATTCCGAACACGCGGCTGTCCGGCCCGGACTTGATTATGAGAGTCAGGCCGTTTTCCAGGACCTCGCTGACGTAGCTTGCCCGGTCGTCCAGCTCGAATTTCACCGAGTCCGTCGCCGGGAAGCTCAGCGCCGGTAAGGCAGTCAGGTCATACTGTGGCAGCGTAACGGTATCGAAGTACCCGGTCACTTCTTCGGCCATAATCTCGTCCGGCACGTACGGAGGCTGGCCGGATTCCCCCACCGGCCTGACGGTGGTGGCCACGAAGTCCGGCTGATCGAGCCACTTATGCGCCGCCTGCTGACACTGCGCCCAGGTGACCCGGCTCAGCAGGTCCGGGTATTGCTCGATGAAATCCCAGCCGGCGGTCATGATCATCGGGGCGATTATGAAACCGTAATAGTGCAGCTTCTCGGTGTTATAGATATTGCTGCACTTGACCGAGGTTTTTATTCCCTCAAGGGCCTCCGGATCGGCGGCGCGTGAACCAAGCCCGGACAGTTCTCCAACCACCGTTTCCACAACGCGGTCGGCACGGTCCGTGTCTTGCAGTATCACCGACACCTCAAGCCGGGAGAACTCGCTTCTTGTCACCAGTGACACCGACACCTCCGTCGCCAGAGGGTCGGCACCTGCGGTCAGGGCCCGCTTGAGTGGCGAGATTTCGTCCAGAGCGAGGTATTCCGTCAGCAGGTTGAACGGCACGTAGTCCTGATCCTGGTAATGCGGCGCGGCAAACGAAAAATCGACGTATGTCGACGTCACGTTGGCCACGGTGTCGTATACGTTCCGGCCGCTGAGACCGGCGCCGAGAATTACCTGCGGACCTGACCGGCTTTCGGCGCCCGGCAAAGCCGCCGGAGAATCTGCAGCAGCCATTCCCGAAAAAGCGCCGAAAAGGCCCGTCACGGTCTCTTTCATCTGCCCGCTATCGAAATCGCCGATCACGAGCATAATCATGTTGTCCGGCGTGTAGGCCTGTTTCCAGTAAGCGATGATGGCTTCCCTGGGGATGTTTTCGATGAACGGCTTGAAACCGAGAACCGGCCGGCTGTACGGTGTCCCGGCATACGCCTTTTCGGTAAAAAAGGCCTGGGCGGCCGATCCGGGATAATCGGCGGAACGGTTTATCTCCTCCATGACGACCTTACGTTCTTTGGGCAACTCTTCCTCCGGGAGGGTGGAGCAAAAGAGCATGTCGGCCTGAACCGCCAGGCCGTATTCAATGAACTGTTTCGGCAGCAGAACGAGGTAGCCGGTCATGTCCTTGGCCGTAAACGCGTTTATATAGCCGCCCAGGTCGCTGATGGAGGCGTCCAGTTCCTCCCGCGACTGGTTGACCGTACCGTCGAACAGCAGGTGTTCAAGGAAGTGCGTGATGCCGTTTTCAAAGTTGGACTCGTACTTGCTGCCGGATTTGACGAATACGACGCTGGCCACCATGGGCGAACTGTGGTTCTCTTTAAGGATTACCTCCATGCCGTTTTCGAGGCGGAAGGTTTCGGTGTTCGCCGTGACCCGTACCGTCAAGGCTGTCACGACGAGGACTGCGACCAGGACGGTGATAGACACGGTTCGTGCGGCGGCTGACATGGCAGCACCTCCTGCTACTTGGTGGCTGGGTCGGCCAACCAATAGTATCTGTAACGAGTTCAATGGGTTAACCTACGGTCTGCGGGCGGTGCTGTCAAGCTGCGCGTCGATAAAAGCATTGACTGAGCTATCGAAACGACTATATTGGTCCGACTCTTTATGGAGATGAAACTCTTCAACCGTTGGCTGGCGCTCGTTGCGCTTACGGCTGCTATGGTCATGCTGGCCGGGGGGACAGTTACGGCTTCGCCGGCCACCGTGCGGACCTTCGCTGATCCCGCCATGACGGACCCCGGCGGTGATTTCCCGTCCGAACAGGTGAGTGCCTGTACCGATTCGGGTAGTGCCCGTGGGGAGATGGCGAGCACCGGCGGACCGGTCGGAGGGGCCTCGGGCTCGCTTCTGAGGGTCTGCTGGCTTCAGAGTCAAAGCCCCGAATCGCGCTCGGGCGGCAGGCCGGGAGTTACTGTCGAGGCGGGCCTTTCGCGGACTTCGTTCAGGCCCGCGTGCCTGCCCCGCAGTTCGGTGTGCCTGATATCGACGATGCTCGGTCGTCGATTGACGCTGGTCGGAGCCAAACCTTCCGGCACCGGCTGAGTACGCACTCACCAACGCCCGTCCGCAGCGGCGGGAGAATCGATATTCACACAGAAGATAAGATGGAACATTAGAGTATAGAAAGGACCGTTTATGCGTGGTCAAAGATGGCGTATCGGCATCACCCTTCTGATCATCGTCCTTGCCTGCCTGGCGTACTGGGACACGTTCAGGCTCTGGACGATGAGTGACGAGGAACAGCAGGCGATGCAGGACAGAGACCCCGGTGAGCTTCTCGAGTTGCAGCAGAAAGCGATCAGGCTGGGGCTTGATCTGCAGGGCGGCATACACGTGGTCCTGCGGGTCAAGACCGAGGAGATTGACCTGGGTGCGCGTGACGGTGCGGTCGAGCGGGCCATCCAGATTATCCGGAATCGTATCGACGGTCTGGGCGTCGCCGAGCCGGTCATTCAGAAGCAGGGCCAGGACAGAATCATTGTGGACCTTCCCGGGTACACCGACGAGGAGCGTGCCGAGCAGTTGATCGGGCAGACGGCTCAGTTGGAGTTCAAGCTGCTCGAGAACTTCGAGAACTCATCGCTGCTTGTCACCAAGATCGATTCGGCCGTGTACGCCTACGAACTTGGCCGGGCCGGCATCAGCCCTGACAGCCTGGCCAGCCTGCAGGCCGATTCGTCCTCCGCCGACAGTGTCGAAGAGCGGGATATCATGGCCGAACTCATGGGTGATTCGGCAGTGGACACACTGGATTTCGCTTTTGACGAAGAACTCGGCCCGGAACAGGACACGCGTCCGCTGTCGACTCGTCTGGAACTCGCCCTGTACAATCGCCGGACGGCCACCAACTGGCCTGGTTTCGCCGTCGAGAAGAGGGACCGGCCGAAGATCCAACGGTGGCTGGAGCTTCCCGAGGTGAAACGCCTGATCCCGGTCGACGTTGAGTGGTCCTGGTCGACCCGCTCCGAGGTCCGGAACCAGCGCGAAGTGTACTATCTGTACCTGCTCAAGCGGAAAGTGGTCTTTCTGGGCAAGTTCCTCAAGAACATCACCCTGAGTCGGGACCAGTTCGGCGGGTACACGGTCCCCTTCCGAGTGGTCGGTGACGGCGCCGGCAGGTTTGCACAACTGACCGGAGCCAACCTTCAGAAACCGCTGGCGGCCGTGATCGACAACAAGGTGGAGTCGGCCGCGTTCATCAATTCCAAGATTCGGGACAACGGGCAGATTGACATGGGTTCGTCGGCTTCCATCAATGAGGCCCGAAACCTTGAGATCGTGCTCAAGGCCGGTGCGCTGCCGGCGCCGGTTGAGATCATAGCCAAGAACGTGGTTGGTGCTACGCTGGGGATCGATTCCATCAAGAAGGGGTTTTTCTCCGCCATGGTGGGCCTTCTGCTGGTGCTCCTGTACGTTGCCGTGTACTATCGTCTCTCCGGCGTGATTGCCGATATCGGGCTGATCTTCAATATCTTTTTCCTCCTGGCGATCATGGCCGGGCTGGGGGCTACCTTGACCATGCCGGGTATCGCCGGGATCATCCTGACCATTGGTATCTCGGTGGATTCCAACATCCTGATATTCGAGCGAATCCGTGAGGAACTCCGGACCGGCAAGACGATCCGGGCGTCCATCGACGCCGGCTACAGCCGGGCGTTCGTGGCTATCTTCGACTCGCACGTGACTACCCTGATAACGGCCGGGGCGCTGTTCCTGTTCGGTTCCGGTCCCATTCGGGGGTTTGCCGTGACCCTGTTCTGGGGCGTTTTGATTTCATTATACACCGCGTACGTTATAACCAAGGCGATCTTCGATATCCGTAAGGGATACCGGACGCTGAGCATATAGGCAGGAGAGACACGATGTTCAGAATAATCGGAGAGACAAACATAGACTTCATCGGCAAGCGCCGGTTCGCGTTTGTCCTATCGCTGGCTCTGGTCGCCCTTGGTCTGTTCGCGTTCATAATGATCGTTGCGGGCAAAGCCAACATGGGGATCGACTTCGCCGGCGGGGTGATGATCCAGGGCCACTTCCAGGAATCGGTGGCCATCGATGAACTCAGGAGCGCTCTGACCACACCGTATCCCGACATTCAGGTCACCGCGCTGTCCAAGTTCGAGAAACCCAACGCGTATATCATCAAGACCAAGAATCCCGAGACCGAGGCCGCCGGCGAAGAGCGCCGTGAGGGGATCATGCAGACCCTGACCGAGGCTTTTCCCGGCAACGCCTTCGAGAGGGATTATACCGAAGTAATCGGCCCGGCCGTCGGCGAGACGCTCAGGGACAAGGCTCGCTGGGCGATCCTCATTTCCCTTATCGGCATTCTGATTTATATCGGGTTCCGGTTCGATTTCCGTTCCGGGGTTGCCGCGACGATAGCCACGTTCCACGACGTCCTTGCCGTGACCGGAGTCTTCTACCTGCTGAACGTGGAGTTTGACCTTCTCATCATCACCGCGCTGCTCACCCTGGCCGGGTACTCGCTGACTGACACGGTGGTGGTCTATGACCGCATCCGTGAGAACCTGCGAAAGTTCCGCAGCAAAGGTGAGTTTGTCGGCACGGTGAACCGGTCGATCAACGAGGTGCTTTCGCGTACCTTCAACACCTCGATCACCGTGCTTTTTGTTGTCGTGACGTTGTTCTTTTTCGGGGGAGAAGTGCTTGCGGACTTCTCGCTGGCCCTTATCCTTGGCGTCATCATCGGGACCTACAGTTCCGTTTTCGTGGCCAGCCCGATCGTCGTCGAATGGGAGGCCCGCCGGCCCAGGCGATTCAAGTAGCGATACCAACTGACCTGATGACAAGGCCGCCAGCCGGGATGGTTGGCGGCCTTTTGTCCTGGTCGGTGGCGTATATTCGACATTTTTTCATCGCAGCCTGTCGGCCGGACGTATATTAAGTACATGAGTAAGGGCAAGCCTAAACTCCTGCCGGCGGCGCTACTGGTCGCCGCGCTTCTGACGGTGAGCGCCCGGGCGCAGCCCGGTGTCCGCGGGTCTGGTCCGAGCCTTCAGCCGTACCTGTCCGAGCAGTTCCACCCCGACCCGTCGGCGATCAAAGTGGCTCGCCTGCACTATTCCGGGGGGGGAGACTGGTACTGGGGAAGTTCGGCGGTGCCGAATTTCCTGAAGTTCGTCCGGGACAACACGCTGTTTCCGGTGGATACGCTCCCGCGAGAGGTGGCAATCATGGACGCCGACCTGTTTCAGTACCCGTTCCTGTTTGCCACCGGTCACGGCGTGATCTCGTTTTCGGCGGAGGAAAAGGAACGGCTTCGAACCTACCTGGCCGGGGGCGGGTTCCTGTTCGTCAACGACTCGTACGGCATGGCGGGGAGTTTTCTCAAGGAGATGCAGTCGTTGTTTCCTGAGCGGGAGGTGGTGGAACTGCCCTTCGATCACCCCATTTACCACTGTTTTTACGATTTTCCCGGCGGGCCTCCGAAGGTACACGAGCACGACGGCAAGCCGCCGCGCGGGCACGCCGTGATTCTGAACGGGCGGGTAGTGCTGTATTTCCTCGTGGAGTCCGATATTGGTGATGGGTGGGAGGATCCGCAGGTACACAACGACCCGCCTGAGAAGCGGACCGAGGCGCTGAAGATGGGACTAAACGTTCTTACATACGCTCTGTTATATTAGTACCGACGCATGTGTTCCTGCCATGGCCGGTGAGCAATAGCACGGGTTTGCAAAGCTGAAGTTTTCTCATGAGGTGAGCGACATGGCTCAAGTCAGATCAACCGCCGAACTGGTCGACCGGCTCCGGTCGATCCTGCGCCGACAGCGGCTCGTCTTTTTTGGTGCCGGTCTGCTGGCCACGATCGCGGCCGGGCTGGCTGCGGGGATAATCCTGTCCCTGCTGGCCAATCTGATGGTGCTCCCGGTCTGGCTCAAGATATCTCTGGTTGTGCTGGCGGCTCTGACGGCGCTGTACGTCTTTGCGCGTTTCGCGCTGGCGCTGCTGTTCCGGGGCGACATAGAACGCGTCGCCGTCCGGCTGGAGGAACGTCACCCGGAATTTAAAGGTCGTCTGATAGCCGCCGTGCAGTTTGCGCGCGCTCGACCATATCGGGCCTACTCGAGTCAACTGGTGGCCCTGACCGAGCAGCAGGCGCTTGAGCGCGCGGCCGCCATAGACTTCGGTGAGGTCGTCTCATTTCACGCCGTGCTGCGCGCCGGGCGCGTCTTTTTCGGATCCGTTCTTGTCGCCGTTGCCCTGCTGGTGCTGTTCCCCGGGCTGTTCACGTACTCGTACGAAGTGTACTCCAACGTGACGACCGAAGTGGCCCCGCCTCTGGCGTACGAGGTGGTGCCGATTCCCGGCTCCACGGAATGGGTGAAGTATCGGGATATCAACATTGGAGCCGCGGTTGTTGGCCGGCGCCTGCCCGAACGCGCCTACATCTACCACCGC
This sequence comes from Acidobacteriota bacterium, assembly GCA_035529075.1. NCBI lineage: Bacteria > Pseudomonadati > Acidobacteriota > Acidobacteriota bacterium. The sequence goes on from DATKXK010000012.1 coordinate 58,704, forward strand.
CTGGCCGGCGGCAACTGGCAGAAGACACGGGTTGACCTGGGAGCCATTCCGCCGCTGGCGACCGAGCGCGGCGATTCGGTTCAGTTCGGTATCCTGCTGCGGCAGATCAGCAGGTCGTTCGACTACTACGTCGAAGCCGGTCGATTGAGGACCGAGGTGCAATCGGTGGACGTGGTCGACCGCCCCCGCGTCACCGGAATCACGCTGACCATCTTCTACCCGGATTACACGGGCTTGGCGCCGCTGACTATCGACGAGAACAACGGTTCGTTTTCGGCGGTCGTGGGAAGCCGTGTCACCATGAAGTTGACCACGAACCTTTCCGTTGAAACGGCAGCCCTGGTCTTTGAGGATTCCAGCCGGACACCGCTTGCGCTCGACGGCAAGACGGGGACGGTTGCGCTGCAGGTGGACAGGTCGCGCTCGTACTCGGTCGAGCTTGTCGACCGTCTCGGCGAGTACAACCCGGATCCGATTGAGTATTACGTGACGGCGGTGCCCGATGAATTCCCGACGGTCGACGTTGTCCGCCCCGGTTTCGACGCCAATCTCAGCGAGGAGATGATCCTGCCGTTCAAGGTGAGGATTTTCGATGACTACGGTTTTTCGTCGCTGGTGCTGAAGTACACGGTTGTCACGCGGGGCAGGTCGTCGGAAGAGCACGTCGCCGTCATTCACTTCCCGGACTGGATCAAGACCGAGGGAGAGATCGAGTTCAACTGGGACATGGAACCGCTCAACCTGTTTCCGGGTGACTGGGCGGAGTACTACTTCGAAGTCGCCGACAACGACAGGATTTCCGGCCCGAAAATCTCCCGATCCCGCCGGTATATCGCCCGCCTGCCGTCTCTCGATGAGTTGATCGCGCAGACCGAGGCCGAGAGCGAGGGGCGAATCGTCGACACGGAAGAGCTGATCAAGTCCGGCAGGGAAGCGATTCAGCGGCTGCGAAACGTCGCCCGCAAGCTCGACGCTGAGCGCGAAACAAGCCGGCAGGCCGACTGGCAGGAGAAAAAGGAGTTGCAGTCTATCGCCGAGAAGAACGCCGAGATGACTGACCGGATCGAGGAGGTTGCCGAGCAGATGCAGAGCTCTCTGGAGCAGATGCAGAACAGTTCACTGCTGAGCCGACAGATTTTAGAGAGGCTGGCGGAGATACAGAAGCTCTTCGAGGAGGTGGCCACGGAGGAAATGCGGGAAGCCCGCCAGAAGCTCATGGAGGCCCTGCAAAAGATGGATCGCCAGCAGATTCAGGACGCCTTGAAGGATTTTGAGCTTTCTCAGGAGGAACTGCTTCAGCGTCTCGAGAGGACCCTGGCGCTGCTCAAGCGGCTCCAGTTGGAGCAGAAGATGGAGGCCATGATTCGGCAGACGGAGCAGCTTGTCGAACAGCAGAAGAATCTCAACGACGACGCGGCGGCGGCTGAAGAGAAGGCCCTGCCGGGCATGAGTGAAAGCGAGGACGAGATCCGGCAAGGCCTGGACGAGCTGAAAAAGGACGCCGGAGAATTCCGGCAGTGGATGGCCGAGGCGGGCATGGCCGAATCCCCGGAAGCACAGAAGTTCGCCCAGGCCGTTGAGACTACCGATGCCGACCAGAACATGGACAGGATGTCGCAGTCATTAAGGGAGCAACAACGGGCGGAGGCTGTCGAGCAGGGGAAGGAAGCGCACGGCAAGCTGACGGAGATGCTCGGCCAGATGCAGCAGCAGCAACTGGCCATGCAGGGCGGCAGCGCCGAGGAAATTCAGAAAGCCATGCGCAAAGCCATTGACGACGCCAACTACCTGTCACAGCGGCAGGAGGAGCTTATTCGCGAGGCGGCGGCGCTTGACCAGCGTTCTCTGCGCCTGCAGGAGATGGCCAGAGCCCAGCAGGATCTGTCGGCCGCGTGCAACGGACTGAAAAACACGATCGCCGACCTCGGTAAAGAGACGCCCTTCATTGCCGCAGAGCTGCAGAGCCTGGTCAACAATGCCGTCCAGAGCATGGACCTGGCCACCCAGCAGTGTGAGAACCGTGACGGTCCGGCGGCCTGGAATAGTCAGCGAGACGCCATGGTCAACCTGAACCGCGCCGCTATCCGCCTGATGGAATCTCTCGACCAGCAGAGTCAATGCAACAGTGGCAAGGGCTGCAACAACCAGGGGATCGCGAAGCTGGAGTCCCTGTGCAACAAGCAGAACCAACTGAACCAGCAGACGCAAAACCAGTGCAACAACCCTACGCCGGGATCAGGCCGGGAGGCACAGGAGCAACGGGCGGCTCTTCAGCGGCTCGCGGCGGAGCAGGGCTCGATTCGCAAGTCTCTCGAGCAACTGGCCACGGAGTTCGGCGATTCCCGTCAGGTTCTCGGTCGCCTGAGCGATATCGCGCGCGAAATGTCTGACGTGGAGGAAGGGTTGGTGTCAGGAGAGGTCGGTGACCAGGTGACGCAGCGTCAACTCAAGGTACTGTCGCGGATGCTCGAGGCGAGCCGGTCGCTTCAGCGGCGGGACTTCTCCGAACAGCGCAAGGCAACCACCGCCGGCGAGCAGCCGGTCTACCTTCCGCCGGCACTGTCGACCGACCTCCTTAACGACAGAGTTCAACTTGAGGACCGTCTGCGGCAGTTCCTCGGCAGCGGCTATCCTCCGCAGTACGAGGAGCAGATCAAGGCGTATTTTCGGGCCCTTCTGAAGGCGCAGACACAGCTGAACGCGCAGCCGCAATCCGGTGAGGCCCGGCAGCGATGAACAGCCGTGTTGTCCTTGCCCTGCTTGTTCTCCTGGTGAGCGCCGGACCTGCGGTCGGCCAGGACGGTGGCCCGGCCCGGCCGAGCGGCGTGCTCAGGCCGGCTGACCGAGGCTCCCAGGAGACGGAGGTCAAGTTGACGGTGGCGCGACAGCTTCTCCGAGCAAAGAACTACGCGGGGGCATCGGCGATCCTGGAAGGGCTGTACGAATCCGACCCGGCGGACGAAATGGTCCAAAACCTGCTGCTGAACTGCTACCTGCAGATGCAGCTTTACACCAAGGCGGAAACGCTCACGCGGCGGCGGGTTGAGCAGCGGCCCAACAGTTTGGCGCATCGGCTTACCCTGGCCGAAGTGGTGGCCAGGCTGGGCAGGATGCAGGAGGCTTTGGCCGCCTACGACACGGCCATGACGCTGGTTCAGCCGGGCGACACGGGCCGGCATCTGCTCCTGATACGCAGTCTTATCTCCCACAGCTTCGAGAACAGGGCCCTGGAGTTGATCGATTCGGTTCGGGCATGGGCTTTGGATTCGATGGTTTTCGCCCTTGAGCGCGGTTCGATTCTTGAGAGTCAGAAGGAATACGCCCGGGCTGCCGCCGAGTACGTGCCGTTGCTGGCCGCAGATACGGCCGCCGCCGCGCGCGCGGCGGAACGGCGGCTGCTGGCGCTTTTGTCCTTCGCCGAATCATCCCCCGCCGTCGAGCAGGTTCTCCTGGTTGAAGCAGGCAGAACCGATAACGTCCGCACCTTGAGGTTGCTGTCCCTGCACTACCTGAACGGCGGCCGTTTCGAGGATGCGTTCGGGACGGCGCTGCGGCTGGATTCGATGGAGAACCGTGACGGCCTGGCTCTGGTTCAGTACCTGCGGCAGTGCCGGGAGCACAAATCCTGGTCGCAGGTTGTGATGATGGGCGAGTATATAGGGCAGCGATATCCCGAGAGCCCCTTTGTTTCGGAGGTACTTTTCCAGTATGCTGACGGGCTGACCCGCACCGGAAACGTCCGGCAGGCGATTGCGACGTACCGGCGGATCATCGGGTCCTACCCGGATACCGAAAGGGTGACCCAGGCCCTTTACGCCATCGGTGCCATCTACTTCGACTATCTCAACGAATGCGATACGGCGCTGGACTATTTCGACTCAATCGTGGCCGGGCCGGTCCGCGATATCAGCTTCCTGAAGGCGCTGCAGGCAATGCCCCGTTGCCATGTAAGGCTCGGCCGGCTCGACCGGGCAAAGGAGGGATTCGAAGAACTGCTGCGGCTCAACGTCAACGACGACATTTCCGAGGAGGCCGACTACCACCTGGCCCTGATCGGGTTCTACGAGAAGCAATATGATTCGGCCGAGGTGGCCCTTCGCAGGCTGATGGTCGACTACCCGAGGGGTTTCTTCGTGAACGACGCCCTGCACCTGCTGCTGGTGCTGGATGCGGCAGAGGGGTCGGAGGACGTCCTGTACGACTACTCGAACGCGCTGTACTTCGAGGAACGGCTGATGAACGATTCGGCGCGCGTGCGCCTGGAGAGGCTCTCGGGTATGGAAGGCGGGGTCCTGGCGGACCTTGCCCTGTTCCGGCTGGCAGAACTGGACCTCGCCCGGAGCGACACGGCGGTCGCAGTTCAGAACATCGACCTGCTGGCCGAGCGGTTTCCCGACTCGTACTACCTGCCGTACGGGATGAAGATCAAGGCTGACATACTGGCGTTGGATCCTGAAACGCTGGATGAGGCCAGGGCGCTGTACGCGCTCCTGCTGGAAAATTACCCCGACTGTCCGTTCGTGTCCGACGTCCGTCGCCGCCTGCGGGAACTGGACGTCGATCGGAAGATCGGCTAATACTCCGCCAGTTTTTTCTGTCCCTGCTTCAGGGTATTGACTTCCTGCTCCAGGGAGAATATGCGTTTTTCGTAGTTCTCGAACTTCTGTTGCTTCATCTTGGTAGTCGTCCTGATCAGCAAGCCGAGCGAAATCAACATGAACACGACCGAGTTCACCTTGCGGAAGATTTCACCCATGCTGACAAGGGAGTCCACGAAGGCCAGTATTCCCAGGGCCAGCAATACTGCGCACCAGATAAGCATAGGTAGCGCCTCCGTTTTTTTGAGCCGGTGGCACGGCCCGCCGGTAAAATTATCACTGGTCTTGCCGTACCATTTGTTATATCTTCCGCTTCGCTGTCGCGGAAGGTTTATCCAGGGTATCGGAAGGGTGTGGCACTTGCTTTAGGAGGAGACGTTGCCCAACAGTATGCCGGTTGTCAGCAGGAGCTTCGATAGGACGAATGCCGTCCTGGCGGGCCTGGTGTTCGTGGCCGCCTTTGTCGTCTATTCGCTCACCGTGCAGCGGTCCCTCTCGTTCTGGGATTGCGGCGAATTTATAGCGTGTTCCTATACTCTCGGTATCCCTCACCCCCCCGGGACGCCGCTGTACATTCTGCTGGGGCGGGTTTTTTCGCTGATACCGATTGTCGGGGACATATCCTGGCGGGTAAACTACCTGTCGGTGCTCTCGTCGTCGTTCACGGCCATGTTCAGTTACCTGCTGGCAGTGCGATTGACCAGGCATTTCTCTGACCAGCGCGAGGACCACCGGCTTGGCCGGTACATCGCATACATCGGCGGCGTTGCCGGCGGTCTGTTTGTCGCCTTTTCCTACACCAACTGGACCAACTCGGTGGAGGCCGAGCCGCGCGCCGTGGCCGTGGCCTTCGCCGTGGCGATTGTCTGGATGGCGCTCCGCTACTTCGATCAGCGGGGAACCCTGAGGGCCACTCGGACCATGGTGCTGGCCATGTATCTGGCCCTGCTGGCCATCGGCGTGCACATGACCGTCTTTCTGGTGGTGCCGGTGTGCGCGATTTTCTTTGTCCTGAAACGGGAGGCTGAAGGCAAGCACTACCTGGCCATCTGCGGCTTTGCGATTCTGGAACTGTTGATGGTCACGCTGTTTGCCAACGGTCGCGGCGGTTTCCCGGTATTCCTGTCGCTGACGGCCCTGCTGACGGTTGTGCTCCTGGTCCTGCTTTACCGCAAGATCAACTGGGGCATTCTGATCGCCATCGGCTCAGCCTTCCCCATCATGCTGTCGTATAATCAGTACCTGAAACTGGGCCTCCCGCTCGGATTGGCAGCCATGATCGCACTGGCCTTCCTCTGCCGGTGGAAGGGGTGGAAGCTGCAGTGGAAGACGGGCCTGGTTATCATACTGCTCAGCTTTATCGGTCTGTCGGTGCACCTGTATGTCCCCATTCGCTCCGCGCATAATCCCCGTATCGACGAGAACAACCCCTCCCGCGACTTTCGGACCCTGATCGACTTCTTTGACCGTCGGCAGTACGGGCAGCAGTCGATGGCGGAGCGCATGTTCCATCGGCGCGGTGCCTGGGAGAACCAGTTGGGGCGGCACGCCAACATAGGCTTCTGGTCGTATTTTGAGATACAGTATTCGTCGGGTCGATGGGTCTTCGTGCCGTTTTTGCTGCTGGGGTTGATCGGGCTGTACGTGGCAATCAGCAAGCGGCTTGAGCTTGGCATGCCGTACCTGACGTTGTTTCTGCTGGCCTCGCTGGGGCTGGTGCTGTACATGAATTTCGCCGACGGCACCCGCTATGACGTAGCCACCAACGACGCCTACCTGGAGGTTCGCAACCGCGACTACTTCTTTACGCCGGCCTTCGTCTTTTTCGGCGTCGCCATGGGCATGGGCTTGTCGGCAGTGATTCGTTACCTCAGGGACCAGTTGGCGGGCCGGAACAGGAGTCGACAGAGAACGGTGGTGTACGCATGCGCGGTCCTGGCGCTGCTCCCGGCCATATCGCTGGCCAACAACTACCACTCGCGGGACCGGTCGAAAAACTTCATTCCGTACAACTACTCGTTCAACATTTTGAACTCCTGTCCGCCGAACGCGATTCTCTTTACGTCCGGTGACAATGACACTTTTCCCGTTTGGTGCGTCCAGGAGGTGTACAACTACCGCAAAGACGTTCGGGTCGTCAACCTGTCACTGCTGAACACCGACTGGTACGTCGAGCAGATGAAGAACCGGTACAATGTCCCGATGTCGCTGACCGATGAGCAGATCCTGTGGTACCCGGTGACGATCCGCGGCCGGGAGGTCAGCCTGCCCCGCAAGAGGTTCCACGATCGTCCTCGCGGACGGTACACCTACCTGCAGCGAATAGAGGGAGCGCGGGTGCAGGATATGATGGTCGATGAGATCGTCCTCGAGAATAAGTGGAAAGACCCGATCTGTTTCAGTTCTCTGCCCTACGCGGAGTCGCCGCTGAAGCTGAGGGATTATTCCGTGCTGCGCGGGCTGGTCTATATACTCAAACCGCCGCCCGTGGACACGCTGATAGACGCCGAAACGGGCTATGATCTGTACATGAACACGTACCGTTTTGACGGGTACGCGAACTCCGATGTCTATCGTGATGAGAACACGAGCGGTGTGTTCCAGGCGGTGGGTGTCAGCGCCGTGCGCATTCATGACGAGTTGTTGCTGCAGGGTGATACGACTCGCGCCGTCGCCGTTCTTGAACGCATGGTCGACGCCTACCCTGAGTACTGGCAAACGGGCATCACGCTGGCGGATTTCGCCTATGTCACGGGTGACACCGCCCGGGGCGACTCGCTTTTCTGGATGTTGCACGACACGCTGGAAGCGTTCCGGGCATCGAACCGTGAAAGCCTGTTTTACCTTCAGGATCTGGGCCTGGTGAAAGCCGAGCTTGGCCGCCGCAAGGGGGACGAACAGATGGTACAGGACGGGTTGCAACTGATGTGGGAGGCGTTTCGCGGCAATCTCAACAGTGCTATAGCCTTCCGGAAACTGGTTACTGCGCTGTCGCAGAACCGACGCTACGCGGAAATGCAGCAGGCCGCCCGGTTGTTCTCCGAATACAAAATCAACCTGACCGATCCGATATTGCGGCAACTGCTCGGGACAGCCGCGCCTCCGGGCAATCCGCGACCGGGCGGATAAGGGACAAGAGCCGCTCAACTGATTCAGCCCGCTTCACCGCATCCGGTGGGGCGGGTTTTTGCTGTAGCGTGGGTACACGTTCCGCGTGATTGTCGGCACGTCGTTGTAAGGCCGGCTCAGAGTCTTTGGCTTCAGTCGGAGAAGCGGTAGCCGGTGCGCCGGCGATACTTCCCGTCGAGGCGGTCCATCATCTTCTCAAGAACGAATTCCCTGCGCACGGTGCAGACGTCCGCATGGTGCCGGGTGACAATCCGGTTGACCTCGTCCTCGGTATAGACCCGGTTGGGTTCGAATTGCGCGAGAATGTATTCAAGCAGGTATTTGCGTTTGGAACGCTGGGCCGGGAGCCGCTCGACGTGGTCGTTCTTGACAAAGGCCGAAAGAACCTTGTCTTTCTTGCCCGCGGGCCGGGTGTTGGCGTGTTTCTGCAGCCATTGGAATACCGACTGTTCCGGTATCCGCCATTCTTTGCCCAGCTTGTAGGCGGATATCTCACCTGACTGAACCTTTCGGGCAATGACCTGCACGTTCATCTTGAGCTTTTGGGCCAGCTCCGCAGTCGTAAAGAACTCCGTCTCCTTGATCACACCTGCCGTGTATTCCATCCTGGATTCTCCCTGTTGTTACATGGATGACGGTCAATAAGCGGTCATTGGCCGTAGGATCAAGTATTTTTCAGTATTCTGTGGTAGTATGTTCACGGTTTTCGGAGTTCCGGCCTGGTTGCGTTGTTGGTGCCGGCCGGACCGAAGCATTGACACCGGCGCGTCCGTCGCCGTTATTCCCCGGTATGGCTGTCCTGATGTTCATCCTGCTGTGCCTGATCTGGGGTTCCACGTGGCTGGCCATCAAGATCGGTCTGACCGACGCTCCCCCTCTGGCCACGGCGGCGATTCGGTTTCTGGTCGCGCTCTTCATTCTCACCGGGCTGGTGGTGGTCCGAAGGCGGCCCTACCCTCGGCAGATCAGGACTATCGTGAGGCTGGGTTATCCAGGGGTTTACATGTACGGGTGCAGTTATGCGTTCGTGTACCTGGCCGAGCAGCACATAAGTTCGGCCCTGACAGCCGTGCTGTTCGGGTCGTTCCCGTTCTTTGTAGCGTTTCTATCGTGGGTAAGGTACCGGGCGGAACGATTGATTCCTGCGGCCTGGGTGGGGCTGGCCGTTGGCTTAGCGGGCGTAGTGTTGATCTCGTATGATTCGCTGCGGGTGTCCGGTGACCTTTTGCTCGGCACCGTTCTGGCCGTCGGAGGGGCCTTTGCGGCAGCCTACGGCGTGGTGATTCACAAGCGCTATCACGCCGGCCGCGACATCGTCGTGGCGGCTCACATCCAGATGATCTTCGGCGGGGTGCTGCTGATCCTGGCGTCGCTCCTGTTCGAGAACATAGGTGATTTCAGCCCCACACTCGCCACGGTCGGTTCGATTGTCTACCTCGCCGTAATTGGCACGGTGGTGGCCTTTCTGGCGTACTACTGGTTGCTGGCCCGTATCCGCGCCGTGAGCTTGTCGCTCATCGCGTTTGTCTCACCGCTTGTGGCCATCTTGCTGGGGGTTGTAGTCGCCGGTGAGACGCTGTCTCCGGTGATCGTTGTCGGCACCCTGTTCATTCTCTCAGGCATTATTCTGGTCGTGAGGAAATAACCGCAGCCGGCCCGACGGTGCCTGATGACGGTATCCGCCGGGCGGCGTTCAGCGGTCTATGCCGACACCGATTTCGAAGGTGCTGGGGTGGTCGGCGTCGGAAGCCGGACCGATCCAGCGCGTGCGGTTACCGGCATAGGCCTCCCGGTAGGTGTCGTTGCCGCCGCCGTCGACAAAGATACCCATCACGTGCAGGAACCGGCGCGCGCCGGCTGCCGAGGCGTTGGCCCGGCCAAGGGTGACTCCTGCCTGCGTGTTGTATACGTCATCGCCTGCATGATCCAGGAAGAGACCGATGCCGTTGGCGTTGCCGCCGCCGAGCGACAGATTGGGAACCGTGTACGTATCATCGCCCCCGCGCTCATTGAGGCATCCCACGGTGAAATCATGTCCGGCCCCTGCCGCCATGTTGTGAGTGGCCGTGTAAGAGTCGTTACCGCCGAAATCGTCAAGGTAACCCACACCGAAATGGGCGCCGGACCCCTGGACGTACCAGACACCCGAATAGTCGTCGTCGCCGCCCCCGTCAAGGAGCATGCCGACGGCAAACCAGTACGCGCATCCCTGGGCAAACAGCCCGGCGGAGTAACGGTCGTTGCCGGTTCCGTCGCAGAGAATGCCGACGCCGCCCGCCCAGCTGTGGCCGTCGATGTAATCGGCCCTCTTGCCGAACCCGACCCCCTGAGCCAGCGAGGCGTTATGCTCGGCTGTCTGCGGCGAGGGGTTGACAATGTCGGCGTCGTCCGCGACGTATCGGTCATCACCCTCGTAATTCACCAGCAGGCCGCACCCCCTGGTGTAGCCGAAGCCCTGTGACGACGAGAGGCAGAAAAGGGAATCGTTGCCGCTGCTGTCGGCCAGGATACCGATGCCGAACGCCGCCGCGCCCTGGCTGAACGTACGTGCCGCGTAGACGTCGTTGCCCTGAAGGTCCATGACGGCTCCGATACCGAACAGCCCGGCCCCCTGGGCCAGGTTTACCGCCTGGTAGTAATCATCTCCGGACAGATCAATCAGGACGGACATGCCGATGACGGCCCCGCCGATACCGGGTTTTGTGCTGTCGTTCGAGATATAGCGGTCGTTGCCGGCGACGTCGATGATGACCGTCAGCGGGTACTTGTCCGGGTAACCCGCCAGCCGGTAAACGTCGTTACCTCCGCCGTCGAAAATGATCAGCGGCGGGGCAAGGTAGTCGTATGTATCGTCGCCGGAGGTTCCGACCACGATCAGCCCCTTGCGGGTCTTGATCTCCACCTTGAAGGCCGGGAATGAGAGCAGTTCTACCGAATCCACCGCCCGCCGGGCAGCTTCGGCTATATCCTGAGCGCCCGCTATCATCCGGTTGAAATCAATCTTGTCGGCGAGTTCGTAGACGAGATCGTGGTACTCCGGCTCGTCCTCAACGAAGTACTCGTAGAGCCCCTGCCGGTACTTGCCCTTGTCGACCGGTTTCAATCCCCGTTTGAAGAAGGACTCGTCGTCGTCGGCGATCCGGTAGATCAGGTCGATGCGGCGGCGCAAAGCCCGGTACTGTGCGCCGACCAGGACGTTTTTGCTGCCGGTAATCGAGGGAACGGGAACCGAGTCCGGGTAGATAAGGTACGATGACAGTTGGTCCCCGATAAGGGAGCGAGAGATGGGGTGGTCTATCAGTCGGGCGGCGCGGGTAACCAGCGATGTGATATCGGTCACGTCATCGGTGAGCGCCTCGAGGTTGACTTCTCCGTGCCGCAGCAGCTTCAAGGGGTGCCGGTGGAACAGGGTGAAACAGGTAAGCCGCCACCGATCGCCTCCCCAGGTGGCCATCTCGTCCTGGTCGAACCGGATATCCTCGGCCGTTTTCCCTACCTGTTGCAGAGCACTGTCCAACAGGGGCAGGAGTGCATCCGAAGCTGAGGTTGTCGTCAGGTCACCGCTGTGAAGGCTGGCGGCGGCCAGAAGCAGAGCCAGGCCGGTCAATAAACGTCTCATGCCGATTCCCCCGGGTTTGAGTTTGCGGCCGCAAGATAGACGATCGGGCCGTCAGCCGGAAACACTTTTTGCGCACGGGGCGCCGTAACCCCTTGCCTTACCGGCGGGAAGTAGTACATTATGTGAAATCGTTCACTTGTACGTTTCTCCGGTGAGCGGCGGAATCGGCATGGGAGGATGAAATGAAACTGGATACACTTCGCAGGATGGTCAAAGACAGAGAGATCGAGTTTCTGGATCTGAAATTCTGTGACCTGCCCGGCCGCTGGCATCACCTGACGCTGCCGGCTTCGTCGTTAAAGGCCAGCCTGTTCTCGGACGGGGTGGGAGTCGACGGTTCCTCGGTGCCGGGCTGGGCCTCTATTGAGCGCGGCGACATGATTATGCGGCCGGACCCGGCGACCGCGTTCGTCGACCCGTTCTTCGAGCGTCCGACGCTGTCGATGATCGGCAACATCGTGGCCACGGGAAAGAAGATGGAACCCTATTCTCGCGATCCGCGACGAGTGGCAGCCGACGCCGAGAGATTCCTGGCGAAAACGCTGAAGGGAAGCACAATAGTTCTTGGGCCTGAGTTCGAGTTCTACGTTTTTGATCGGGTGAATTTCTTTCAGGGTTCGGCGGCGGGATTCTACGAACTGTACTCAGATGAAGCGCAGTGGCACCCGGGCGAGGACGAAGAGAATCTCGGATACAAGATTCCATACAAGAAAGGATACCACGCGGCTCCACCGAGGGACCGAACGTACAACCTCCGCTCAGAGATCTGTGCCCTTCTGGCCGACGTCGGTATTCCCATAAAATATCACCATCACGAGGTTGGCGGCGGCGGGCAGCATGAGATCGAGGTGGACTTTGACACCCTGCTGAGAATGGCAGACAAGTCGATGCTGGTCAAATACGTGGTGAAGAACTACACCTTCAGCCAGAACCAGTCGGCTACGTTCATGCCCAAACCGCTGTTCGACGAGCCGGGGTCCGGCCTGCACGTTCACCAGTACCTGGCCGGTGCCGGGGGTTCGCTTTTTTACGGGAAAACGGGCCCGGCGCAGCTATCCGAGCTTGGCCGGCACTACATCGGCGGCCTGCTCAAACACGTCGATTCCATGGTGGCGTTCTCAAATCCTTCCACCAATTCCTTCAAACGCCTGATCCCCGGTTTCGAAGCCCCGGTGGCCGGTACGTACTCGGTGGCCAACCGGACCGCCTGTGTTCGTATTCCGGGTTACCAGCGCGACCCTAAAACGATGCGCATCGAGTTTCGGACCGGCGACGGAACGATGAACGCCTACCTGGCCTATGCGGCTATGCTCATGGCCGGTCTGGATGGGATCCGCAACAAGATAGACCCCGGTCTGCCCCTGGACAAGAATCTCGATGCTATGTCTGCTGAAGCGCTGGCCCGGATTCATCACCTGCCCGCTTCACTTGAAGAGGCCCTGGACGCCCTGGAGGCCGACCACGATTACCTGCTAAAGGGAGGCGTGTTTACCGAGGATCTGGTTGAAAGCTGGGTGGCCATCAAGCGACGGGAGATTCTCGACATCAACAAACGGCCCACCCCGTACGAGTTCGAGAGATACTACGACGCCTGATCCGGTCGCCGGTGGACCACCCCGCACGAAGCCTGGGCTTTCGGCAGCACGATCACCTCGGCGATGTTGACGTGCGCGGGGCGACCGGCAACCCATAGTACCGCCTCGGCAATGTCGTCTCCGGACAAGGGAACCAGCCCGTCGTAGACCTTCCCGGCCCGGGCGGCATCACCACGGAACCTGACGAGCGAGAACTCCGTCTCGACCATGCCGGGATCGACGGTTGAAACACGGATGGGGGTATCGACGAGGTCAATCATCATTGCCTTGGTGAGCGCCGTCACCGCGTACTTGGTGGCGCAGTATACGTTGCCGCCGGGGTATACCTCGTGACCGGCGATCGATCCGATGTTGATGACGTGTCCCCTGCCCCTCCTGACCATGCCGGGGATAACGGCCCTGCTGACGTAAAGCAACCCCTTGACGTTGGTGTCAATCATTTCCTCCCAGCTCTCCGGGTTGCCTTCGTGCAGCTTCTCCAGGTCACGTGACAAGCCGGCGTTGTTCACGAGGACGTCGATGGCGGCCCAGGGTTCCGGCAGTTGCGCCACGGTTTTCTCCACCGTCGCCCGGTTCCGGACGTCGAGTTGCACCAGATGACTTTCGGTCGGCAGCCTGGAGGCCAGTGATTCAAGGCGGTCCATGCGCCGTGCCGCCAGAATAAGCCTGGCCCCTGCCTCGGCGAACTTGCGTGCCGTGGCCTCACCGATACCGGACGAAGCGCCTGTGATAAGAATAATCTTGTCGCGCAGTGCGGTCATCGCGTTTCCTTTCCACTTTGAACGTTGGCCGGAATGTATGAGCCGGGCGGCATGATGTCAATTCGCGAGACCGCGGTGATCAGCAAGCCGGCGCTGACGATGCGGACCCGGCTGCGCGCCGGTTAATCATCTGTTCAAACTTTGCACAACCGCCCAGTAGACCCTGCCCCAGTACCTGTAGAGGCGTAACCATATTCTGCACCGGATTTGCGTTTTTGGGTCCGGCGGACGTCGGCGCGTGCTTCGTAACACATTGTGAGAGAACAAAATAAGGTTAGTCAAAGATGCTGTCTACCGGTTCGGGTGACTGGCATACATTCTGCAATATGCAGCTCGGAGAACCTGTAAACATCCGGCCGTTTCTGCCCGATACATAGTCATGACGTCATGACCTTGATCATTGGCTGTCGGGCAACCGGGCCGGGAAAGGGACAGGCAATGACCAAGAGCAGGAAGAAGAAAAACGGGTTGCCCAAGAAGACGTACTGGCACCTGTACAGTCTGCAGGGTGTGGCCTCGGACAAGCTGGTACGAATTGTGAACAAGGTGCTCAGAAGGGAATATATCCTGATAAAGTAGCCGGGCACTTTTTCCTTGACAGTCGGTACGATGAGCCGGTACCATTGGCAACGATAGTCAACCGGTCCTTCAGGGTACCCGATGTTTTTGTCTCTTGGTGCCGCCTGTCGGATATAATAGTATGCGCAGTAAGAAGTTAACATTCATGGTCATCCCGGATTCCTCCGGGACATCCAGAGAACTCCAGGTCCCGGTCGTACTCCTGTACGCCGCCGGAGCCTTTGTCGCGGTTCTCCTCGTGGTGAGTTTCTTCCTGGCGGGCGAGTTTTTCGGAGATCGTGTCACTCAGGAAGAACTGGCCCAGTTGCGTACGGAGAACCGTCAACTGATGACCAAGTACGAACAACTGCGCTGGGATCTGGCCGAAACGGACGCGCGCTATGGCGAACTCGTGGAAAAGGAGATCATGATCAGAACGATGTTCGATCTCCCGGACATCAGCGTCGAGGAGCGGCAGCTGGGTATCGGCGGTCCAACCTCACCATCGTTTGCCGAGATGAGTGAGTCGCAGCAGGAGGCCTACGGCACCGAGGTGGAGGTAGATCGCCTGCTGCGCGTTTCCCGGTTTGAGTTGGAGAAATTCGGCGAAGTGGAGAAAGAACTCAGGGGTCTCAAGGATCGGCTTGACCATACTCCGTCCATTTGGCCCACAAAGGGCTGGAATTCCCGCGGGTACGGGATGAAGTACGACCCGTTCACCGGCTACAAGCAGTTCCACCGAGGTATAGATGTCGCCAACCGTACCGGCACCGCCATCATAGCAGCCGCCGACGGTAAGATTCGAAGCGCCGGCCGGGCGGGCGGCATGGGCAAGATGATTGTGGTCGATCACGGTTACGGTTTCGTGTCGAGGTATGCGCACCTTTCCGAGATCGCGACCCAACGGGGGACCAGAATCAAGCGCGGCGATGTCATCGGGTATATGGGCTCGACCGGATATTCCACCGGCCCCCACCTGCACTACGAGGTCTGGCGTAACGGTAAGGCGCTGAACCCCCGCGACTTCATCCTCAACGACATGTAGACCGCCGACGGTCGGTGGTTACTCTGCAACGCCCGATCGGGCGTTTTTTTTTGCCCCGGGGGCAATAATCGACTTGCCAACGCTCCCGGATATTACTACTTAATAGAGTAGTTTACTCCATTTTGTGTCGCCGGGGCGGACCGTGAGCGGAGGATAAGATTATGACAACGGGAAACGAGGCATTGGGCCGGGCCGAAGAGACGGGGCGGGTCGACGACGAGGTTTGTGTCCGGAGGCTGATCGCGCGCTTCAAGGAAGGTGACAAGGGAGCCTTCGACGAGATTGTCAAGCAGTATCGCAAGCAGGTGGCGGCGCTGGCGTACCGGGTCGTCGGTGATTACGATGAAGCGGCCGACGTCGTGCAGACCGTGTTTGTCAAGATGGCCCGCAATATCTCGCGATATGACGAGAGGAAGAAATTCTACACGTGGCTGTACCGGATCACGGTAAACGCGTCAATTGACCATATGCGTAAGCATCAGCGACATCGACACGAGTCGATCGAGAACCTGCACGACAGCCTGGAGAGCTCTGCGGCGGATCCGGAATGGTCCCATCGCCGCCGTCAGCTGAAGGCCCACATCGAGAGGGCCGCCGGCACTCTCAATGAGAAACAGCTCTCGGCCTTTATGCTCCGCGACGTGGAAGGCTGCACGGTGGACGACGTGGCCAGCATCATGGAAATGCCTGAGGCGACCGTCCGCTGGTATCTGCATCGCGCCAGGGCCAAGATCCGCAAGGAACTGCTGCGCCGCTGCCCCCAGTTGCTCATTCTGATGGGTATCAGATAGGCTGGTCTTTTGCTGAACCGGTTGCGACCGGAAGTGTTATATTGGCAATCATGACCAAGAGCGGTGAAGTGACTCTCAGAATTGAGGGTATGCATTGTGCCGGCTGCGTTCGCAGCATCGAGCACGGAATCTCCCAACTGCCCGGGGTAAGCGAGTGCCGTGTCAATCTGGCTATTGGTTCGGCAGCCGTGGTCTATGACGTCGACCGCTTGGATGAGAAGGCAATCATCGGGCGCGTCGCGGAGCTTGGGTACTCGGCCACCGCCGGCAAATTCGATCTTCTGCGTGCCAATGAGCAGGAGGCGGAATCCGCCCGGCGGAGCTTTGTGCTGGCGGCGGTTTTATCCGCGCCCCTGGTTGTATTGGCGATGTGGCCCATGTTTACCGGCGGGCCGGTTCACTCCCTGCCTGTAGATACGCTGGCCCAGGCGCTTCTGGCAGCCGTCGTTCTGCTGTACGCGGGGCGAGGCATCCTTGCCGACGCCATTCGCCAGGCGATCCGTTTCCGGGTAAACATGAATTCGCTCATTGCCATGGGGACTTTGGCGGCCTACGGGTGGTCGATTTACGCCTTCACACAGGTGTCCGCCGGCAGACCGGCACCGTTGTATTTCGAGTCGGCCGGGATGATCGTAACGCTGATTCTGCTGGGCCGTTACCTGGAAGCCCGGGCCAGGCGGAAAGCCGGTGCGGCAATCCAGTCTTTACTAAGGCTTCGCCCGGCGGCGACTACCGCGATCATTGACGGTGCTGAGGTCCAGATGGCTGCAGCCGACGTTGGGCCGGGCATGGTGCTGCTGGTCAGGCCGGGCGAGCGGCTGCCGGCCGATGGCTCGGTGCTCGAAGGCAATCCATCCGTTGACGAGTCGTTGTTGACCGGGGAATCTATGCCCGTGGAAAAGCGGGCTGGAGATGGAGTCCTTGGGGGAGCGCTTAACGGTAACAGCCCGTTTAAAATGACGGTAACCTCGGTCGGCGAGGACAGTTTCCTGGCGAACGTGATCCAGCTGGTCGCCGAGGCGCAGTCAAAAAAGGCCCCGGTGCAAAAGCTGGCTGACCGGGTGGCGGCGGTATTTGTGTTGGCCGTAATGGGCGTGGCTCTTATTACGCTCGCGCTCTGGCTCTGGCTGGCTCCGGGGCATCCGATGCTGGTGCAGTCGGTAATCTCGGTGCTGATCATCGCCTGTCCCTGCGCTCTCGGTCTGGCCACTCCGACGGCCGTGCTGGCCGGTACCGGCCGTGCCGCCCGCGAGGGAATTATTATCAAAGGCGGCGACGTCCTCGAAAGGCTGACCACGATTGACACCGTTGTGTTTGACAAGACCGGTACTCTCACTGACGGTCGGCCGGACGTCGTGGCGGTACGGACCTTTGGACACCTCTCGGAGCAAAGCATGATACGGGTCGCCGGTTCGCTGGAAGCAGGCTCGGAGCATCCGGTGGGAGCGGCGATTGCAAGGTACATGAGGGGGCGGCAGGTCGAGCCGTGCGTGATCAGGAACGCCTTAGCCAGACCGGGGTACGGCATGACCGGCGAGTTTGACGGACACCGGGTAGTCCTGGGCAGCCGCTCGCTGATGGACGCGGAAGGTGTCAATTTCGGACCATCGCTGCTTCCCGGCACCCGCGAAATGGAACTGGGGCGAACGGTGGTCTACGCTGCGATAGACGGCAACGTGGTGGGCACGATTTCGCTGGCTGACCGGCTCAGGGGGGACGCGCGGGAGCTGATCGCGCACCTCAAGGACGGCCGCAGGCGCGTGAGTATGATCACCGGCGATAACCGCCGGACGGCCGAGGGAATCGCCCGTTCGCTCGGTCTGGAAGAGTATGAGGCAGAGATCAAACCGGACCAGAAAAAGCTGATCGTGCAATCCTACCGCCGGGCCGGGTATCGGGTAGCGATGGTCGGAGACGGCATTAACGACGCTCCGGCCCTGGCCGAAGCCGACGTCGGGGTGGCCATCGGCAGCGGCGCCGACGTGGCCATGGAAACGGCCGACGTGGTTCTGGTAAGGGACGATCTGATGTCGATCCAGAAAATGTTCACCCTGGCCCGGCTGAGCCTTCGAGTAATCAAACAGAATCTGTTCTGGGCCTTCTTTTACAACTCCGTGGCTATCCCGGTGGCGGCGGGAGTGTTTTATCCCCTGATAGGCCTGACGCTCTCGCCGATGATCGCGGCGGCTGCGATGAGCCTGTCGTCGGTCTTTGTCGTCCTGAATTCAGTACGCCTCAACACGGTAGAGTTATGATCCCCGGGGTCGGCAAGCCACGCCCGTCCGACGGTACACTCAATACGCACCCGGGGCCTCCTGCGGAGCGGAATTGCCCCGGCATGGCATCAGCCCGGTTGCGCCGCGCCGCGCTGAATGGTACCATATCCTCGGCAAACTGAAGAAGAGACGTATTTTTTATGCCCTTTAAGTTATCGCCCAAGACGGCCCTCGGTCTGTTCATCGCCATGGTCGTTTTCCTGCTGGCCCAGGCTGTCTGGTGGGTGGTGTTCATGGCCCGCCTGGTCGACGAGAAGGTCCTTCTGGCCGAGGAACTCGGTGCGTCAGGGCAGTTCGTTGACAGCCTGCATCAGGAAGAGATTTCCAGGCAGGTCATGGTAGGCCTGGAGGGGGTTGTCTTTCTGCTTCTGATATTTGCCGGCATCTGGCTGATCTACCGGTCGCTGGTGAAAACCGAGGAGCTGAAGTTCCATCAACAGAATTTTCTCCTGGCCGTAACGCATGAACTGAAGACGCCCCTTTCGTCGATCAAGGTATATCTTGATACTCTCACGTCGCAGAAGATACCGGACGCCAAAAAGCAGGCGGTCATTCCGAAGATGAAAGAGGACGTCAGCCGGCTGGAGAAGCATGTGGAGAAGATTCTTGAGGCAGGACGGTTTGAGCGCGCGGGGTACACGCTCAATCTTGAATACTTCGACTTGACCCGTCTTGTTCAGGAACGCATTGCGGCCCTCGAGCGTATCACCACCCGGGTGCCCATTGCCGTCAAGCCGAACCTGGAAAAAGACGTGACGTTCCATGGTGATGAGATGGCGCTGGGACGCGCGATCGACGCGATTCTTGAAAACTCTCTGAAATACCACGTCGCCGGGGGAATCGAGATCGATGTCAGCCTTTCGGTGCGGGACTCTAGGATCGTGCTTGAAATCGCCGACCGTGGTATCGGGCTGGAAAGAAAAGAGCTGGAAACGATTTTCGAGCGCTTCTACCGCGTAGGCGACGAGCTGACGCGGGGCTCGGAAGGAACAGGGTTGGGGCTGTACCTTTGCCGGGAGATCGTCAGGGCGCTCGGTGGCGACGTCACCGCCCGCTCGGACGGTCCGGGCAAAGGTGCGAGGTTCACCATAACCCTGAAACAGAGCAAAGTACGTGAAAACGATATTGCTGGTTGAAGACGACCTGCACCTGGCCGACGGCCTGACTATGAACCTCGAGGCTGAAGGCTACCAGGTGGTGCACGCGGCCGACGGTCACCTGGTGCTCGAGGAGTTCGACAAGGGCATGTTTGATCTCGTTCTGCTGGACATCATGCTGCCCGGGACCGACGGTCTGACTATCTGCAAGGAGATCCGCAGTCGGGGGGATACTGTGCCGATCCTCTTTCTTACCGCTCGCGATCAGGCGGAGCAGAAGGTGGAGGGCCTTCTGGCCGGAGGGGACGATTACCTCACCAAGCCGTTCGACACGGCCGAATTGCTGGCGCGGATCCAGGGGATTTTTCGCAGGCAGGCCTGGCTGGCGGCCGAGGGATCGGTCGATGACGAGTATGAGTTTGACGGCCGGCGAGTCAATTTCCGTACGTTCGAAGCCGCGGGTCCGCGAGGCGGGTCCAGGCTTACCCGTAAAGAATGCATGGTAATCAAGTACCTGGTGGAACGTGAGGGGGAAGTCGTCAGCCGGGACCAGCTCCTCGATGCCGTTTGGGGGTATCACATCTACCCGACCAACCGGACTATCGACAATTTCGTCCTGAAGATCCGCAAGATATTCGAGGATGACCCGAAGAAACCGAGATATTTCGAGACAATCAGGGGGACCGGCTACCGGTTTTCACTCGACCGCTATGCGCCTGACCAGGAATAGGCGGGGCGGACCATTGCCGGGGCACTGCCGCTGTCGCCGAAATGTTCGGTGTGACTCTGTGCCGGCCGGCCTTACCGCGGTATCCTTGACTTTCCGGGACGAGACGTTACTTTCCGAAGCTTCTGCCCGTAAATGCAGTTGATGGAGCAACGTGATTTCTTTGATTGCAGGCCTGGGCAACCCGGGTGATCGGTACGCCGGTACACGGCATAATATCGGTTTCGAGGTGGTGGACCGGGTATGCCGGGAGTTGAATGCGTCGGCCGGGCCGGACGCTGATCTGTACCAGTGGTCGGTCGCCGAGTTGCCGGCCGGAAAGATCTACCTGGCCAAGCCCGGCACGTCTGTGAATCGCGCCGGGCTGGCCGTGCATCAGCTGCTCGCCGACAGCAGCCTTGAGATAAGCAGGCTGCTGGTTGTGCTCGATGACTTCCAACTGCCGCTGGGGGCGGTTCGCATTCGAGCTTTCGGTTCCGACGGCGGGCATAACGGGCTGGCGTCAATAATCGACGAATTGGGAACCCAGGATTTTGCGAGGCTCCGCCTGGGTATCGGCCCGCCTCAGGATACTTCGCCAGCCACAGACTTCGTCCTGGCGCGGTTTGAGCCGGAGGAAGAAGAAACCGTCGAAGAAATGGTTGCCATAGCGTCTCAGGCGGTTATATTTGCTGCCGGTCATCCCCTCGATGAGGTGATGTCAAAATACAACAAGAGCCCTGCTCCCCCGAACGGCACGAGGCAGTGAGTTTCAGGGGAGCCGTTGAACCTTTAACCAACGTCCGAAGGGAGGTCTGCACGTGAAGACCTACGAGACAACGTTCATTATCAATCCCCAGGTGGATGATGCCACGATTGACCGGCAGGTCAAGGCGGTGCTGGATATCATTACCGGCAACGGAGGCACGATTCTGCGCCAAAACCGGATGGGGACGCGCCGCCTGGCCTACGAGATCAAGGGACTTACCCAGGGCTACTACGCCGACGTCGTTTTTGAAGGCTCCCCCGAGGTCCTGTCGTTGCTGACTCGCCACTACAGGCTTGAAGAACCCTACGTCCGCTACCTGACCATCCTCTTTGAAGGCTCGCTCACGGAAGAGGGGGAGAGGCCGGAAACCGCAGGGGCAACCGAGAGAGAGTCGCGACGCCCGGCTGAGCCGGAAGTGACCGCGAAACCTGTAGAGAAACTCGAGCCAGTCGCCGAGGCCTCGACGACCGAGAGCCCGGCGGAAGAGGCCGTGACTGGTGAGGAAGCTCCGGTCGAGGAGCCGTCTGAGAAGCCGCTCACGCCTGAAGACCAGGCTGAGGCGGAGCCCGCCCCTGAACCGGAGCCGGTCGCTAAGCCGGTTGAGGAGGAGGAAGAGGAGCTTTAGGGCCGTGCCGCAAGGACGGATACCGGCTGATTGGGCCGGTCCGAAAGCGGGTCTCGTGAGGCGGCTGTGCCAGTGGGGTCGTTGCTCGTCATCGATTTGCGGCACTGCCTGCAACAGACGTCGTCAGGTACGGGCACCCTTTATTTCGGCGGACGGGGGGCAGTTAGCGGCTGGCAGGTCCGGCTTATAACGGGAACTCAAGACACAGGAATTATCATGTATCCAGATCGCAAACGCAGCATGTACGGAGGCCGACGGAGGAAAATCTGTCGCTTCTGTGAAAACCGCATCGATTACATTGACTTCAAAGAAGACCGCGTGTTAAGGCGGTTTGTGACGGAGCGCGGCAAGATCGTGCCCCGCCGGATCTCCGGCAACTGCGCCAGGCACCAGCGCAAACTGACCCGGGCCATCAAGCGGAGCCGCCATATGGCAATCACGCCCTATGTGAGCGAGTCGTTCCGCTAAAAGGAATGTCTCGCGGAATCGCAGGGTCCAGTGACTTCGAGGCCGAGCCCGACTGTCTGGCCCGTGCCGGCCGGTATGCTTGTGTATTCCGGGCTGAAGTACGGTGTCGGTGGCATGACGCGGGATCTTCTGCCCTCTGTCCTGGTGCTGGCAGCGGCATACGCGCTGGCCGTGTATCTGTACTACGGCATTGCCAGGCAGGCCCATAACCGACGGTTCTATCTGCTCTGGGCCGGTTTCCTGGGGGCGTTAGCGATCGGCTACTTGCTCTCGGGTCGGGTCGAGGGGTGGGACCTGCTATGTGACTTAGCCATGATTTTCGGTGCCGGGCTTGTGGTCGGAAGGCTTGCGGAGGCCCGGGCCGGGTACCGGACCTGCTATCTTGGCGGTCTTTTCGTGGTGGTTCTTTTCAGTCTTATGTGGATAATCCCACGCTGGCCCCAGATGCACGCGGCCGCTTCTGCGGCGGCCAGGGACGTTATAGCCGGGCTGCAACAGGGGGCGTCTCCGGGCCTGCTCGGCGGCGGCCTGGCCGCGAAGTACGGGGAATCGCTGGAGAGGATATTCAGGACCTTCGTCCGGCTTTTGCCGGCGTCGGTTGTGATGAGTGCCGTGGCTCAGTATTCGATCGGGTTTCTCTGGTTCGCCGAAATTAAGCAGCGCGAGACGGGCGAGGTTTCGTTGCTGAAGTCGTTCGTTCACTGGGGAATGCCGCGGGCACTGACGCTTCTGGTGCTTGCGGGCGTCGGCGCCAGGGTGTTTTTTGGGGGAACCGCACAGCTTGCGGCCGACAACGTCCTGGCGGCCCTTTCGGTTTTTTATTGCCTGGCAGGTCTGGCGGTAGTGGAGTTCTACCTGCGACGATTCAGGATCCATTGGGGCCTGAGACTGGTTATCTACCTGCTGCTTGCCCCGACCGGAGTCGCCGGGTACCTTGTGCTGGCCCTTGTGGGATTCCTGACCGGCCTGCATGACTGGCGGCCCCGGTTTGCCTCGGATTGACTTGGCAACGGGTTAAAATTGTGTATATTGATTGACGCGAGAGGTAACATATGAAAGTGATACTGCGTGAAGACGTGCCGGACGTGGGATCAGCCGGCGAGACGATTGAGGTTAAAGACGGATTTGGGCGCAACTACCTGATCCCGCGCAACCTTGCGATTCCGGCGACGAAGGCAACCCTGCAAGCCATCGCGGAGATCGAAAAGCAACGGCAGATACAGGAAAAGAAAAAGCGCCGGGGGGCGGAGATTATCAAGGACAAGATCGAGAAACTCTCCCTCTCGACCGAAGTCCTGGTCGGGGAGGAGGAGAGAGTGTTTGGCTCGGTGACGAGCCGGGAAATAGCAGGCCTTCTTGAAAAGGAAGGCATCACGATCGACCGGCGGGCGATTGAGCTGGAGCAGCCGATCAAGTCACTGGGTGTGTACACCGTCCCGATTAAGGTGGAGAAAGAAGTCGTCGCACAGTTGAAACTGTGGGTCATCAAGAAATCGTAATCCATGGCCATGATCGAAGTAAAACTCGAGGGGCTGGCTCTGGACATGACCACCAATACACCGGTGGTGATACTGGTCCCGAAAGAGCTGGAGAAGGTGTTGCCGATCTGGATCGGCCACGCGGAGGCCTGGGCCATCGCCATGGAGCTCTCCGGTGTCGGCCCCAAGCGGCCGCTGACTCACGATTTGATCAAGCACGTGATCGAGTCGCTGGGTGCCCAGGTGGATCGGGTTGAGATCACCGAGTTGCGTGAACAGACGTTCTATGCCCTGATCCATGTATCACGTGACGGCGAGTTATACAAGATCGATGCCCGGCCCTCCGACTCGATTGCACTGGCGCTCAAGTCCGGCAGCGCGATTTACGTCAATGAGGACCTGTTTACGATCGACGCCCAGGGGTCTGCCGGAAGCCCCTCGATGCCGACTGATCCGGAATCATTGCGCGAACGGCTGCGGAAGATCAATCCTGAAGATTTCGGAAAATACACGCTCTAGATGCGCCTCGCTACTGCCGCCATAGTGCTGCTGCTGATCTCGGGTAACGCGGCACATGTCGCCGGTGAATCTCTCGACGATGTTCCCGAGGCTGTCTCCCTGTACGCGCAGGGGAAGCGTATGCTTCGCCAGGGCGACTGGCTGCAAGCGGCGAGGATCTTCGAAGAACTGACCGGCAGGTTCCCTCGTTCCAGGAACATCGACCTGTTTCTGTTCAACCGCGCCAAGGCCGAGTACTACTTCGGTGAGTACGATGAAGCCCTGGCCGGCTTCAACAGCTTTGCGCTGCGGTTCATGGGTTCTCCTTACTGTGCCCACGCCCGGTTCTTTGCGGGGAATATATATCATCACCGGGGCAATCTCAGTCGTGCGCTGGCCAGCTACATCGACGCGTTCGGTCTGTCGGGTGACGCCGCCCTGGATGAGCTGGTGATCGGCTCCATTCGCGCGCTCCTGGATCGTGCCGGCACGGTGAGTGTCGGTCCGGCGGACTTTACCGAGCTTCAGGCGGAGAAACGGTGCCGCCTGATCAGGTCGGTGGCCGAGGTGCTGGTGAAGCGCAACGAAGTCTATTCGGCGAAGACGCTGCTTGCGATGTGCGGCGAGAAGCTCGATCCCGCGGTGGTTCAGCAGGCTCGGGACGACGACTTGAGCCGGGAGCTGGAAGTGGCCGTGGTGTTGCCGTTGTCCGGCGAGATGCAGGCGTTCGGAGACGAGATTTACAACGGGGCGGTCATCGCGGCGGAACTGTACCGTCGGGAGACCGGCAAGGCGGTCAAGCTGGTACCTTACGATACCAAGCGCGACCCGATCAACGCGGCTCGGATCATCCGGGAGCTGGCCAACTCGTCCACCGACGCGGTAATCGGCCCGCTGACGTCCGACGAGGCGGCCGTTGTCTCGGCCGTGCTCAGTTGCGAGAACCTTCCGTTGATCGCGCCGGCGGCAACCCAGGCCGGGTTGACGGGACTAAACCGAAGCGCCTTCCAGCTTTCGCCCAACATTGAACTGCAGGCGGTGCAGATGGCCGAGTACGCCGTCATGAATCTGCATGCCGACACGGCGGCGATCATTACTTCCACCTCCACCGATCATCTCCAGATGTCCCGGGCCTTTGCCAAGCGGTTCGCGGAGTCCGGCGGTACGATAATCGCGGTTGAGTACTACCGACCGAGGGACAAGGACTTCGGTCCGTACGTGCAGGACATCAAGACCGCGCTGCTGGGTGTGCCGTCTGATTCCGTGTACTTCGTGGACGTTTCGGGTGACACGCTGGAAGTTGACGGCATCCCGGCGCACGTGGATTGCCTGTATCTCCCGGGGACGGCCAGTCAGCTCAGGCTTCTGCTTCCCCAGATTCATTTTTACAACCTCAGCGCCGTATATCTTGGTTCCGACGGCTGGGGTGATGAGGCGATCTACCGGCTGGGAGACGACATCACCAAAGAGGCGGTATTCCCCTCGCCCTTTCTTCAGACGTCCGCCGGCCGGGAGTACACGAGTTTTTCAACGGCCTACGATACACGCTACGGCAAGCCGCCGCAACGGCTGGCGGCGCTTGGATACGACGCCGTTCGTTGCATCACGCGGGCGGTTCTTGACGGCGGCGTGACGCGCGAAAAGCTGATCGAAAAACTGCGGCAGGTTCGGGGCTACGACGGCGCCGCCGCCCGGGTGACTTTCGGCGAGAACCGTGAGAACATCGAAATGCCCATCTATCGCATCCAGGACGCCGCACCCGTCCAGGTGGGGATCGCGCTGCCCGCTTCAGACGCGCAGGCTCCATAGTGCGAGCGGGCGGACTTTTTCTGCGAGTCTCCTTTCCCGATACACCCCCGTTGCCTATATTGGTGTGGCGCTCAGATTGACTCCAGCAAAGACCGGAGATGGGAGAATGGTTGAAAAGAAAATCGCCCTGAAGATGGTGGTCAACGGCAAGGAGAGGGACATTACGTACGAGGAGCTTGCCCTGTCGAATAACCTTGCACAGGAAGCCTTGGTGCGGTTGTTGATCGAAAAGAAACTGATCGAGCCCGACGAACTCCTGAAAATGATGGAGCGGGTCAAGAAGGAGCGATACCGGCAGCCGGAATGAGTCGGGGCAGGTCGTGGCATACAACGAGACATCGAAACCCGGGCAGACGGACAGCCAGGCAACCGGCGGCGGCGAGTCTCTTCAGTGGACGAGCCATCCGCTCAAGCGGCGACCGGCGGTTTCCGCTGTGGTGAGCGGCTTTATTATCGTCGTGGCAATCCTGATCTACTATTCCACCGCGTCGACGGGTTTTGCCCTGCTCGGCCTGGTAATCCTGTTTGCCTCGCTGGCCAGGTTCTATTTTCCCACGTCATACCGGCTCAGCGACAGGGAAATCATGGTCAAGACGGTAACTCAGACGTTGCATAAGGACTGGTCGCTTTACCGGAGCTGTTACCCGGACGGCAACGGCATTCTCCTGTCTCCCTTCACGGGACCGTCCCGGCTCGAGAACTTCAGGGGTCTGTATATGCTGTTTTCCGACAATCGCGACGAGGTCACGGCCTTTGTTCGGCGGCGTCTGGGGCGGACGGTGCCCGTCGACGCTGAATCAGCGCCGGAGAGACCGCCGGCCGGCAGCGGCCAGAAGGGGAATCGAGAGTGAGTTTTCTCAAGGGCGGCATAAACCTGCCTGAGTCCGAGAAGAACCCGTTTCCTGAAGAGGAGCAGGCGGTTCTGGAGAAGCTGGCGCGGAAAACTATAGAGAAAGGCATGACCGTGCCGGCCATTCTGTTTCTGGAGTCCGTCAAGCCGCTCAACTTCATCGGTTCGCAAATACTGATCTTCTTCGAGCCGATCGTACAGACAATATTCAATTTCAAGGACTACAATACCTTCCGCTCCGCGCTGGAGAAGCGCGAGTCAATCGAGTTCCTGATTACCAGGATCGAGGCCTTCGACGCCGTCGCGGCCAGACGCGACAAAGCCGTCAAGAAGTGGTACAAGCAGGAAAAGAAGAACTGGAAGTGGTACCAGCGGTACATCGGTGTTTTCAGGCCGAAAGTCAGGATACCCGAGGAGATCCTGAATCCTCCGGCGGAAGAGTCCGGCGAGATTCCTTCCGGCCCCGGCCGCAGTGGCGACTGAGTCGGCCTGCACGGCACTTTCGCACGTCAGCCGCGAGCGAGCGTAACCTTCGGAACCGGATATCCCTCAAAGGTCGAGATTTCGGACGTACTGGGCGTTTTGCTGGATAAACTCCCGGCGGGGAGCGGTCTCGGAACCCATGAGAATGGTGAACAGTCGCTCAGTGTCGCCGTCCTCGAACTGTATTTGCGCCAGCGTACGGGTCTCCGGGTTCATGGTGGTGGACCAGAGCTGTTCGGGGTTCATTTCTCCGAGACCCTTGTACCGTTGCACGGAGATACCCGTGTCGGGTAGTTGCTTGAGGATCTGTTCCTTATCTTCCTCCGAGTAGGCATAGCGCATGGCCTTGCCGTGCCGGATGCCGTACAGCGGGGGCTGAGCGATATAGATATAGCCGCGGTCGATCAGGCCGCGCATGTAACGGAAGAAGAAGGTCAACAGGAGCGTGCGGATGTGCGATCCGTCGACGTCCGCGTCGGTCATAATGATGATCTTGTGATAGCGGACCTTGTCAGCGTCAAAATCCTCGCGAATGCCGCAGCCGAGTGCGGTGATCATGGCGCGGACTTCCGTATTCGACAGTATTTTGTCGATGCGGGCTTTCTCGACGTTGAGAATCTTACCCCTCAACGGCAGGATCGCCTGAGAGCGGCGGTCCCGTCCCTGTTTGGCCGAGCCTCCCGCTGAGTCACCCTCGACGATGTACAGTTCGGACAGCTCCGGCTCTTTTGAGCTGCAGTCGGCCAGCTTGCCGGGCAGAGCGGCGCTGTCCAGGGCCGTCTTGCGGCGTGTCAGTTCCTTGACCTTGCGCGCCGCCTCCCTGACCGTTGCGGCGGCGATCAGCTTTTCCACGACCTTCCTGCCGACGGGCGGATTCTCCTCGAAGAAGGCTCCGAGGTACTCGTTGGTAACCGACTCGACGGCCCCCCTGACTTCTGAGTTGCCGAGCTTGGTCTTGGTCTGACCCTCGAACTGAGGCTCTCTCAGTTTGACCGATACGACCGCCGTGAGCCCTTCGCGGCTGTCTTCGCCGACCAGGGTGAGGTTATCCTTCTTTAGGATCTTATTCTTGGCCGCGTAGTTGTTGATCGAGCGCGTCAGGGCGGTTCGGAAGCCGGTCAGGTGGGTTCCGCCCTCCAGCGTGTTGATGTTGTTGGCGTACGAGTAAACCGACTCAGCATATCCGTCGTTGTACTGAATGGCCACCTCGACATCCACGCCGTCCCGGACTTTGCGGAAGTGGATCGGCTTCTTGAAGAGCGGAGATTTCCCCTCGTTGAGGTACTCGGCGAAGGAGGACAGACCACCTCGGGACATGAAATCGATTTCCTTATCGGTGCGGTGATCGATCAGTTTGATGGCCAGGCCCTGGTTGAGGAAGGCCAGTTCGCGCATCCGCGACGCGATGATGTCGAACTTGAACTCCCTCTTGGCGAAGATCTGGGAATCGGGCAGGAAACAGGTTCTGGTGCCGCTCTTCTTGTGCGTGCCGATCTTCTTGACCCGCGCCCGGGCGGTACCGCGCTCGTATTCCTGGCGGTAGAGGTCTCCGTCGCGGCTGACTTCGACCCAGCACCATTCGGAGAGCGCATTGACCACCGAGACGCCGACACCGTGCAGACCGCCGGACACCTTGTAGCTCTCATGGGTAAACTTGCCGCCGGCATGCAGAGTCGTCATGACAACTTCCAGAGCCGACACTTTCTGCGTGGGATGTTTCTCAACGGGAATGCCGCGTCCGTTGTCGGTTACCGTCACCGCACCGTCCTTGCCGATCTCGACGGAGATCTTGTCGCAGAATCCGGCCATGGCCTCATCGACTGAATTGTCGACTACCTCGTAGACCATGTGGTGCAGGCCGCGCTGACTGACGTCACCGATATACATAGCCGGCCGACGGCGCACCGCCTCCAGCCCTTTAAGAACCTGGATGGTGGTGGCGTCGTACTTGTGACCAAGCGGTCTTTCGTCGGCGGATTTTCCTGTCTTGTCGCTGATATCGCTAACCTGAGTAGTCATCGTGTATCTTCCTTCTCTCACCCCTGACGAGCCGTACCTGTTTGACCGCGCGCCCGAACGGATACTTTCGGATAGTCTGCAGGATCTCGCCGATCTGCATCGCCAACTCCTGGCGCCAGACCGCGTCCTTGACGGCGACATAGAGGATACCCTCGGAATACCGCACGGCCTGTGCCCGGGCGGCAATCTGTTCGCCGACTATCTCCGGCCACCGGGTGACAACCTGCCAGCCGTTGTACGTCTGTGACAGGCCCAGCGACCCCATGACTTTATCCACGAGGCCGGAGATGGCCTGGGGCCCTTTGGCCTTGCGGTCGAACCGATTCGTGATCATAATCTTAGTCCAATTATCAGTATAAAATAATAACCATTTCTACATCTGTTCGCAAGCAAAAAACACATGCTATCTCTTTGAAAAATAGAAGGTTAGGATCACATTTCGAGATCAAAAACCAGCGATCATGCATGCCGGCAGCCACCTGCCGGCCGTTCGATCACAGGCCTCTCTCAGGGCAGGCAGAACTCGGGAATATGTGATAACGGGCAGGCCTGTGAACGCCCGCCCGTGTGACTTTACCCGCAATCATCGGCTTTATTCGGTTCGTTCCCCGCTGCAGCGAAGAAGCGATCACCTTTTGTGCCGGATATCCCCCGAGCCGTATACCTTCGTGTGGGCGGGATCAGGATTACCATAATAGTAAATGTCCCCACTGCCGTAGACGCGGGCATCGAGGCTTTCGCCGGCGTACACGTGCACGTCGCCCGATCCCCTGATCGTGACGCAGGCAACCTTGGCAATCAGATCGCGCGCGTCGACGTCGCCGGAGCCGGATACGTTGATCTCCACCTCGTCGACTTCACCCTCTGCTCGGAGGTCGCCTGATCCGGAGACCGAGTAGCTGAAATCGCCGCCCTCGAGGTGCTCGATTGTGACGTCCCCGGAACCCGACACCTTGACGGATTCAAGTATCGGTACGGTTATTTCCACGAGACAGCCGCGGTGCGAGGAGTATGAACCTTCGGAATAGACTTCCAGGGTACGTCCGTGAACCTCGGTGATTATATAGTCGATCAGGTTGTCGTCGAACGCGACCGTTACTTTCTTCCCGGAACCTACGGTTACGAGAAGGTCGCACGAGCCGCTGCTCTTGATGCGCGTGAAGTCGTCGACCCGGCGCTCTTCTTCTACCACCCGGCCTGATCCCCTTTCGCTTCTGTGGCCAAGGGGCCACCAGCCGCCCAGGGCCGGCCCGCTTGTCAACATAATCAGCGCCAGCGCGGCCGCGGCGCACGATACGCGTGATCCTCCCGTCATGATGCCCTCCAGTGAAATATAAACAAGCTATTCCTATAAGAGAATACGGGGGGTCGTCGCTGAAGTTGCACCGGCCATCTCAGCGCAGGCAGACCTCGTCAAGGAACACCGAGAGCGTGTCCGATAGGTCGGCGGCAAAAAGCGATACAGCCGCCAGTGACCGCATATCGAGCCGTCTGCCAACCGGGGCGTACTCGATTTCGTTCAACGAGATCGTTACGACGTTCTCGCCCGGGCTGAGAGACAGGGTTTTGTTGTAACGATCGTGGTACTGGTTGTTGTGCCGGCGGTCGTGGATGCGCAGATCAAGGGTAACTGCCGTGTCCCGGGGGTTGAACAGGGTCATGGCCAGGCTGCGGTAACCCGTCCAGTCGGGGTAGGGTTCCACCAGGGCAACCGTGGAGTAGGGCGCCGGCTTGAAGAGCACGTGAGCGGTCTTTGAGGTCTTCTCGCGCCGCCAGTAAGTCGGTGACGGGGTGATTTCCAGATCGGCGTGCGCGGCGGCCAGGAAACGGTTTTCCCAGAAGGACTCGAACCGGCACAGGCAGGGCAGGTTTGCGCTGCGATACGCATATGAGCCGAGCCACAGGCCGGTGGGAATGAATCCGGCCAGCACGAGCAACACCGCCGCCGCGCGGATGGCCCGGGCCGGTGCACGTCCCCACGGCCGGTCGCCTTCCGACAGGTGACGGTCAAACGTGGCAACGACGGCCAGGAATACCAGTGAGCCGACAGCGTCAAGGGCGAGATCCCAGAGGTCGGCATCACGCGGCCCGAAATACTGGACCAACTCCACCAGCCCGCCCGAGACTATCGAAGCCGCCAGCGCCAGGCGGTAATGGTTCAGTCTGGTGCGAAGTCCGGCACCGAGCAGGCGCCGGGACAGGTTCAGGAAGACCAGGGAAAGAAGGCCGAACAGCGGCAGGTGGCCGAAACTGCCCGCCTCCCTCCACAGGTTGGTATGCTCGGGCAGCTTTACAAGAAAGAGACTCCCCAGGATGATCAGCGCGAGAATGACCGGGGCGGCTAAGGAAATACGGGAATAGGCAGGCATCTCAACCCTGGCCGGTCCGGCCGGCGGCGTTCATGGTGATCATGCCGGTAATGTATGTGGCGGCGGCGAGGACTGCAATCACGTTTGCGCGTGACCCCGCCCGACAACGTCACAGGTAGTTGCGGTGGGTGACGGCCTTGAGCTTTTTCCGGCCGGGGTGTTTGTGTGAGGGGATGAAAAAATCCCGGCCTTCGGGCCTGAGCATCCGAATGGTATAATCCTGACAGCCCTGACAGCGGCGTATCTTGCCCAGCGCCTCGCGCCTGATCCTGCGTCTCCGCGCATGGGTAGGGGCGAACACCGGCTCCTTGATTATCCGGTATCCCTTGAGAGGGTCGTCCTCATCGAGAAACTCGACGCCGGCCGTCACCTTGCGCGTGCCCGGTTCGTAGAGGGTAGCGCCGGGGCATTCGATAAAGACGTACTCGTCCGAATCCGACGGTTCAAAGAACGGCTGGGCGTAGACGCCGGAGTCAGGGTTGCAGTTTTCGCACAACCAGACACCGTCTCTGCTGGCCAGCATATGTCCGCAGTTGATGCAGGTCTTCTTTTCGTGCATTAGAGTTGTTTTTGTTTCGCGTGTTTCTTCCCCGGTAAGAGCAAGGGGACTGCCGACGGCTCCGGCGGCATGTATGTCCGCCAAGCACAACCCGTTGCGGTGTTTCAGCGCAGAGTTGCGTTTTGAAAGAACGCCCGCCGGAAATGGGAGGCGCCCGACTGGTGTGGGATTCTATCCCCTGAACAGCAGAAACAACGAGCAGAAGGTCACCGTGACCGGCAAGGCCACCAGGAATGAACAATGAAGAAACAGGGTGGCCAGAAAAGCCAGGGCCAGGGCCGGAACCACCAGGTACTTGAGCGTCGAGAAGGTGAGCTTGGCCACCTTGGACAGGAGCAGGACGGCCACGATGAACAGGACGGCGTAAGTGGCAATCAGCCCGTTCTGGCCGAAGTGCTCGACAATGAACGCCTTGATCGAGCTGACGACGCCCGAGTATTCTTCGGCCTTGAGGGAGGCCTGATCAGCCGCCTGCTTGATCTGGCTGAGTAGCTCAATATTCGACATCATGGGCCTCTTCGAGTGGTTCGATGGTCAGCGAGGACTCCCCAACCCGGGTCAATCCGAGCATCCTGTTGGTGAGGAAGTTCTGGGTGGTAATCCACTTGTGGGAAACCTCCATAATCTCCTCCTGGTCGACTTCGCTGACCCAGTCGAGAACAATCTGGTCAATCCGCTTCTCTTCGACCGTGACGTCATCCATCGTCAGTACGAACTTTACTTTCATACCAGCGTGCCCTGCGGTTGTGTTGTTCGTTCCGGAGGCACAGACTGCAACGGCAGTGCCGCGTGGATGGGAGGGATTGCCGGGCCGCCTTAACACATTGCCTACCAATGAGTTAGTCTGTATTTTGTCGGCGTGTTGAACAACCGGGAAGTGTTTTCCGGGCGGTTTTTGGCCGGAGAGTATGGGGAGTTGCCCACTGGTTGTGGGTCAAGCAAAAGCCTGGCAGCCGGTTAGGCTGCCAGGCCGGTCGTATTGCGAAGTCTGCACCGGCGTCCAAAGGCACCGGTACTTCTCTTCCGGATCAGCGGTTTCTGCCGGGCGCCGTGCCCGCGAATAAGGCCGCGGGCTGATCTTGTCAGCCGGCCTGATCGACCGGAGGCGCCTCGTCCCTGAATGAATCCAAACCTACCCGGAAGAGGGCAAAGGATGCTCTCCTTTGCGTTGAGGTTTCTGCAAGTGGTTCTTTCCCGGTCATTCGCCGCCGACCCGTGCATCCGGGCAACAGAGTACCGGCGGACGACCGACTATCATACACGTTCCTCCACGTTAGTGTTTTCCCTCAGACGATGGAGGTGCGAGACGGGCTTTTTGCTACTGACCTTACTTAAGAAAAGATCAGCGCATGTGAGGTTTGCGCCGATTGATTACGAGGAAGTCGCCACTACCATTCCTCGTTAACAGTATAACCCCGGAACCCATCCGCGTCAAGACAAAATGGCTCCAATGTGACCCGGAGCGTTCCTCGTCGGGCGCAATTCGTGCGATTACGCGAGCGTCTGACGACAGGTCGGTCCGTTCGGACGTTTCGCAGTTCGGAGTCGGACGCTGCTCAGAACGCCAGTCCGGCGTTGAAGTGGAAACGGTCGGTGTCGCGGTTGACCACACCGTAACCGAATTCAAAGGGGCCGATCGGCGTGCTCAGCGCGACCGCGAAACCGTATCCGTGGCGAAGGTTGCGCAGTTTCATCTGGTCGGCGCTGCCGTAGACCTCGCCTATGTCGTACCGGGCGAACAGGTACAACCGCAGCGGCAGTCTGAGACGCACTTCCTGGTTAAGCAGCAACATCTTGTCGCCCGAAAGCTGGTCGCTGCGAAAACCCGAAAAGGAATCAGCGCCGCCGACATAGAACTTCTCCGAAGCGGGCAAGCCGGTACGGGAGATGCCCACTGACAACCGGGGGTGATAGTTCAGGCGCGAGCCGAGGGGCAGGTAGACCTCCAGAGATGAGAAGAGCCGTGTGAATTCGATGTCGCCGCCGAGCGCCTTACCGGCCATTCGTACCTCCAGGAGATGTTTGTTGCCGGTTTCGGGGAACGGTATTCGATTGAATGTCTCGAGGACCGACTGCAGACTGAGAGTGCGCAGTCCGAATCGGTTCCGGTTGCCGGTACGTTGGTCGGTGAGCCTGATCTCCTCGAATGACAGGGTGCCCGTCACGGTGCCGAGCCGGGCGATCTGCTGCCCCAGCCCTGCGGCGGCCCCGAACCGCTCCTCATTGCGGGTGCCGATCTCATCGTTGCCGCCGTCGAAGACAACACGGTCCCTTTGGTCGTAGTGCAGTCTCAGGTGAGTCGTCAGGTAGGTGGAGAAGATGCGGTGGGCCTGCAGTTCGGTAAAGTACCGTTGTCGTTCGTTGCCGTACTGAGCGTGGTTGAGGAATTCCATTCCGATTCCAAGGACGTTGTCGTCCAGCAGTTCGACAAACTGCTCGGAGTCGTATTCGTCGTGCCAGTGCCAGCCCAGACGGACCTGCGTATATTTCTTTTCCACCACGCCGATCCTGAGGATGACCCCGTCGTCCGTGGGTTCGAGGTGCAACGTCACCCGCTCGAACAGGTCGGTGGCGTAAACGTTGTCAATACCCCTGGAGGCCTTTTGCGTGGAGTACGGGTCGCCTCGTTGCAACGGGAAGTACGATCTGACGAGCCAGTCCTTGGTGCGCTCGTTCAGGTCGACGTCGGTACGCCGGATCCGCGCTTCGTCGATGACGATAGTGAAGTTGCTGCATTCCGGATCGATGCGGACGTCGCGGATGCGGGCCAGGTCGTAGCCTGCCGAGGCGTATACGTCGACGATCCGATTGAGGCCTTCCCTGAGTTCGTGCGCGGTGACGACCGAATCGGTAAAGCTCAGTTGCGCGGCGAGCGTGGAGTCATCGAATATGCTGTCTCCCTCGAAGCGGAATACCACGTCGGCGAGCCTGCACGCTTCACGCGGTATTACCGTGAGGGAGACCGGCCCCTCGGTGAGCTTTATGTCCGTTTCTTCGTCACTGGTCGGCCCGATGTCGACCACCGTCTCAAAGAGGTTGAGGTCAAGGCTAAGGCGTTTGAGTTCGTCGAGCAACTGGCGGCGGGTGAAGCGGCGGCCGAGCAGGCCGGCGGTGATCCGATCGGCCAGCCGGCGGTCGGCGGTCGCGACCTGGACCTCGTCTATCCGTCGCGACAGCGTGTCGCGGCGGCGGTGCAGCAGGATTGCAATGCTGTCCGCGGCCTCGAGGCCGGCCCGATACCCAAGCTCGATGAGGGAATCCCGATGCTTGAAGTCCATGGTCGTGAACTCGTCGGGGCAGGGCTCGATGACGATATCAGCGCGACTGAGCTGGTCGGCCAGTTTATCGGCGGTCATGATCGTCGTCACCTGGCCGGCGATATCGACCGGGGTCACGAGTTCTTCCCTGGCCACCAGCGGAGTGGTCGTGTTCACGGCCACGACCAGCGCCGATGTGTCACCCATGCGGCGGACGATGTCAACCGGCACCGGTGTCACCATGCCCCCATCCATCAGGAGACGCGGTCCCTGCTCGACGCCGGTGAAGGCCAGGGGAAACGCCATGGTGGCCCGCATCGCATTGATGACGGACCCGCTGTCCAGGACTACCTCCTGGCCGCTGACAACGTCGGTGGCAATCGTTTTAAAGGGTATGGGGAAGCGGCCGAAGTCATTCCCGGCCACGTAACTCGCTCTGTTGGTCAACGAGGTCAGCAGGGTGGTGACTTCCTGCCCCGTTGTCAGGCCTCTGGGGATGTACGGGGTAAAACCGTCAAAGCGCACGGCCAGGATATGGTGCTCCCGGCCCTGACGCTTGGTGAGAAACATGGACGTACGATTGGGTTCGTTGCTGAGCAGCGACCCGAAATCGATCTTGCCGATTTCCTCGGTGAGCGCGGCCGAACTGTAGCCACAGGCGTACAGGCCGCCGACAATGCCGCCAATGGATGTCCCGGCTATGGCGGTTATGCAGATGTTGCGCTGCTCGAAGGCTCGCAGTATACCGACGGCCGCGAGCCCGCGAGCCCCGCCGCCCGAGAGAGCCAGTTTGATGCTCAAAGGTTCGCTGTCAGAATGGAGATCGGTACCGTGCAGACCGCCGATGACGATCCGCTCGGCGGCGGCGGGTCCGCAAACCGCAAGCAGTAAGACTAAAAGGAGCCTGCCAGCGACAGATTTCACTTGCCAAATCAGCCTGACCGTAAATTCATTGTGCTCGTCGTCACGCACGGGAAATAAAACGTGTCCATCACGCGAGCGGAATTAAAAAATCTGAAATCGCTCGGCACCAGGAAGGGACGGGCCGAAAACCGACTGTTTGCCGCCGACGGGGTCAGGCTGCTGGAAGAGGCGTTGCGGCACCGGTTCCGGCCGCGGACACTGTACTATGCTCCCGCTCTGCTCTCCGAGAGAGCAAGGCGGCTGGTCGACGATTTCGCTTCGGTGGGCGTGCCCACCGTGATACTGTCCGCCCGGGAGATGCAATCGGCTGCGGCGACGCGGGCCCCACAGGGTGTTCTCGGCGTTTTTGATCTGCCTGAGCAAGGATACGCACAACTTCAGAGGCCGTATCCTCGTAGGATTCTACTGGTCGAAGGCCTGTCCGACCCTGGCAACCTCGGCACCCTGATGCGTTCAGCCCTGGCTTTCAAGTTCGAGTTGTTGCTTCTGGCCGGGGCCTCGGCTGAAGCGTACGCTCCGAAGGTGGTACGGGCTTCGGCGGGCGCGATTTTTGGCCTTCCCGTGATGCGCCTTTCGCCGGACGAGGTGTGGGCGCTGATGCGAGCGGGGCGGTTTACGTTGATAGGCACGGCACAACAGGGTTGTGGGGAGTTCAAAAAGTTGGAATCGGCGGTGAAACATCGCAGGTTCATTGTCGCTGTCGGGTCGGAAGCCGAGGGTTTGTCAGCGGATACCCTGGGGCATTCCGACCTGTTGTGGCGCGTCAGCCATTCGACGGCGGTGGAATCGTTAAACGCGGCCGTGGCCGGGTCGATAGTAATGAAGCAGGTGTATGATGTCTGGCAGTGAGACAGCAGTGCGTATTGCAGGAATCTTCAGCCTTGTCGCTTTGATCGGGCTGTTGGCGGCCGACCGGGGGGCGGCCCAGGAAGTCGTCGAGAAAAGCAAGGGGCTTTATGCTACGAGAGAGTTAACGACGCGGGCGCCGATGGGGCCGGATGACCGGCTGCTGGTGCGATCGGCGGTGCATTTGAGCGGCTCGATTGTCCTTAAGGCGGCGGAGCAGGACGAGGTTGTCATCAGGTATACGATACAGGCTAAAACGGATACCCGCTCCAAGGCCATGGACTACATTGATCTCATCTCGGTCTCGCTTGACCAGTTACCGAATCAAATCCGGCTGGATATGCGGTCACCCAACCCGGCGCCGTGGCACCCCCAGTATGAGTCGGGCATCGTAGAGATGGAGGTCGCCCTGCCGAAGCGCTGTTTCGTCGAGGTGGAGGCTAGCTACTTCGACATCACGGCGCGGGGCCCGTTCAAAGGTTTCGTGGTGCTGTCATCTCTGGGGAGGATGGATATCTCCGACGTGACGGAACGGTTGGAGTTGTCCACCGCCAACCGTCGCGTAAACGTCGAGCGCATCACCGGCTTTGTAAGTGTGGCCACAACCAACTCCCTGCTCCAGGCGAACGATATCGTGGGGGAAGGGGCACAGGCGAAATTCCGCAACGACGGCGGGGACATCAAGATCGTCGGCTTCAGGGGGTCGATCAACGTCAGGAACCGGTACGGCCGCATCAGCGTCTCTGACTTCCAGCCTCGCGGCACGGGTAACTTCATACGCGGATCTTCAGGCCCCATTATCCTCGACATTGTCGACATGCCCTCCGGCCAGCTCGTTGTCAACAATCGTCATGAAGACATCGAGATTACGATACCGGATACGCTCCAGGCCTTTCTTTCGCTCGCCGTTGGTGAAGACGGTGTGATTGAGGCCACCAGCTTTCCCTTCACCACTGACCTGGTACAGCGCAATCGGCTTAACCTGCTCTCGGGCGACGGCCGGGTTGAAATCAGCAGTTCGATACGGGGACAGGGTAACATTTACATCAGAGGCGTCAAGGGAGAGTAGGCATGCACATGCTGGCGGGAGCGGCGGTTCAGGTGCTGACGTCGCTGGTTTTGCTGGCGACGGCACCATTGCCGCCGGAAAAAGTCGATCGCATAATGGCCCTGGACGGTGTGTTCTATTACCAGCCGGCGGCGTCGGTGTTCGGTGCGGAAGCGGCGTGGGTGAATCCAGGGGCTTTGGGCCGGTACCGTTCCTCCAGCCTGCTGCTGATGGCCGACTACCACGAAGGCCGCTACGGCCGGAGTTGGGGGACATGTCTCAGCCGTGACGGACTGGCGGTCGCCTACCGCACCGTCTACAACCCTTCGGGCAGCGACGTCAGGGAGTGGATCTTCTCCGGCGGTGTGCCCATCGGCCAGCGCGTGCATCTGGGGGTCTCGTACCGGTACTTCACGGGTGGTCCCGACTATTACAACAACCGGCATCTGTGGAACGTCGGCGTTGTTGGCCTGGCGCGGGGGCCGTTTGCCTTTGGCGCGGTCCTTTCCAACCTCAACCGGGGCAGAGTGGCCGGATCGCGCACCGAGATCGAGCAGCGGTACTCAGTTGCGTATCGGCCGTTCGGCCCCAAGCTGACGGCTGCGGTCGACCTTACGCTCTCGACCGGAACGCGCCTGGGCAACGCCGATTACGTGTATCACGCCGAGTACACGCCGATCCCGGGACTGTACCTCAACGCCGCGGCGGATTCCGACAGGAACTTCCAGTTCGGGTTTCGGGCCAATCTGCTCAAGTATTTTGTGGCTCAGAGGAGCCGTTTTGACAATCGCGGCCACGGCGGTCGCACCACGGCCATCCTCGGGCTGGTCCAGCATCGCCAGCCGTCGCTGATTCCGGAACCCCGGCGACGGCTTTTCCTGGGCGTGGCCGGTCGGCCCGCCGAGAACCCCCCTCGGCCCGTCTTTGGACGGAAGGAAATCGCCTTCGCACAACTGATCACGACCATATACCGGGCGGCTGACGACCCGTCCGTCGGCGAGTTCGTCATCGCCCTCCGCGGCCTGGCAGTCGGCTTTGGTCAGGCGCAGGA
The DNA here is from genome assembly GCA_035529075.1 of Acidobacteriota bacterium. NCBI lineage: Bacteria > Pseudomonadati > Acidobacteriota > Acidobacteriota bacterium. The sequence continues at coordinate 97,932 of DATKXK010000012.1, forward strand.
GCTCCGCCGCGCGCTGTCGTTCTTCAGGTCGAGGGGCAAGCGCGTAGTCTGCCATGTAACCTCACCGAACAACATCGGGTACTACGTGGCCTCGGCGGCGAATCAGATACTCATCCCGCCGGTGAGCCGGCTGCATCTGGTCGGTCTCAGGGCGGAGTTGACTTTTTATGCCGGCACCCTGGACAAGCTTGGCGTTTCCGTCGAGTTGCTGAAAGTGGGTGAATACAAGACAGCCGCTGAACGGTACGCTGGTTCGGCCTCGAGCCCGGAGAACCGTCAGCAGGTCAACCGCCTGCTGGATGATCTGTACGAGCAGTTGGTTGAGGCCATCGCCCTCGGTCGCGGCCTGACTCCCGATTCGGTGAGACGGATCATAGACAACGGACCGTTTACATCGGCTGAGGCGCTGCAGTACGGCCTGGTGGACGGGCTGAGCTACCGGGAGGACCTGGCGGCGAACTACCTGCATCCCGTGCCGGCTGTCTCGTTTCGAGGTTACGTGGCCGACACGGTGATGAACGACGGCTGGGAGCCGGTTCCGGTTCTGGCACTGGTGGTGGCGGAGGGTGAGATTTCCTCGGATGCCGGTGATACTTCCCCGCTGGGAGTGCCCCGGGACATAACCCCGGCAAAGATGAAGAAGGCCTTCACGAGTGCCCGTGGCAACCGTGACGCTAGGGCCATCGTCTTTCGCCTGAACTCGCCGGGCGGCTCGGCCCTGGCCAGTGATGCTATCCTGTTTGAGGCCGGGCGTGCGGCAGAGGACAAGCCGCTGTTCGTGTCCATGAGCAACGTTGGTGCGTCCGGCGCCTATTATGCCAGCATGTCAGCCGACCGCATTTTCGCCAACCCCGCGACCATCACCGGTTCGATCGGTATCTATGGCGGCAAGGCGGACTTCAGCCGGTTGTACGAGAAGATCGCCCTTGGCCGGGAACTGTATACAAGGGGGAAATTCGCCGGGATGCTGAGCACGACACGCCCGTTTACGGAAGAAGAGCGAGTCAGGTTTCGTTCGCACCTGAGTGCGTTCTACGATCATTTCCTGGAGTTGGTCGCAGAGAACCGTCGCCTGGCCATTGACTCGGCGGACGTCATCGCTCGCGGCCTGGTCTGGACCGGTCGGGAGGCGCTGGCCAACGGGTTGGTCGACGAACTTGGCGGCCTGCATGAGTCTCTGGAGTATGCCGCCGAGAGGCTCGGCCTGTCCGACTACCGGATAGCCATTTACCCGCGGATACGGCCGCTGTTCACCCTGCCCGGCGGCTCTTTGCTCAGGAGACTGGTCGAGTTCTTCGGCCTGCGTTCACCCGCAGAGACATTGACGAGAGACCTGGAGATGGTCTCCGGCGGCGAGTACCTTCTGGCCAGGATGCCGTTTGACATTGAGATAGAGTGACCGGCCGTATAGCGGGCAAAAAAAACCCGCCGTTTCCGGCGGGTTTCTGAATCCTCAACCGTCGAAGCCGACATATTTCTGCTGCCAGCCGGTGCGTTGGAACACTCTCACGGCCGGAGTTTCCGGCGGCATATTGGCCGGGTTGTCAAGGTCGGTGTCGTAGCTCCAGTTACGGATCGGTGGTGAGTAGTAGGTGCCGTTCCAGAGGCCGTCGGCCTGTGCCGACGTCCACAGGTTGACCATTGATCCCGACCAGTTGAAGGCCGTGCCCGTCCAGGTTTCCAGAAAGCGCGGAAGGTTCTCGAAACCGCCGCTGTAGTCGGAGGCCGTGGTTTCCACGTTCCCCGTCATGATCGAGGCGTTGACGGTTGTACTCACCGCCACTCGGGCGTCCTTTGAGCCTGTGCTCAGGCCATCCGCCCACGACCCGGAGAGAAACGTAACGGCATCGCCCATAATAGCCGCGGGTTGCTTGCTGACCGAGTTGAAATCCCCCTCCGTGTAGACGGGATTCTCCGAGGCAATCGTCAGGCCGGCGCCCAGTTGCGACCCGTTCTGAATCCGCAGGGCGGGGAAGTCGTTGGTGCCGGTGATCTTCTCCGAGCAATAGATGACACCGTTGGCCGGAGCGTAACCCTCGGCGTACAGCTTCTGTATGTCCAGTTCGGTGGCGTCGACCCACGAGGCCTCGCGCTGGTCATAAAAGGCGTCACTGGTGAACGTGATAATCCCCTTGGAGGTCATGTCAGCCGTCACGTCCACCCAGAGGCCGGCAAGGTACTGAAAGGCTTTGTTGTCAATAACTTTCAGGCTTGCCTTGTGCTCGTACGAGTCCGGGTTGCTGCCGCCCGGTTCGATGATCTTATGCGGGTCACCGCCGGTGGTGCTCAACGGAAGGTTCAGGTCGGTCTGCCCATGGGCCGCGTCCTGAACCCGGCCCTGCCAGCGGGCCACGGAAGAGTCGTACCAGTGTGCGTCGCTCGATTCCAGCCAGCCCGCTCCCTCCTGCATGGAAACGTAGTTACCGTAGGCATCCTTGACCTGTACGTCGCCGGTGCCCACTGCGCCCGGTCCTTTTCGACCGTGGAGTATATTCCCCGATGCGGTAACGTAGCTGTCCATCCGGAGAAGCGAGTTGGCCTGAAGATACATGTCTCCGTTGCAATGCACGCGGCCGATCAGCGACATGTCGGGTCCGGGAGCGATCTCCAGGTCATTGCCGTAGAAGACGGCGAACTGAAAGATGGGCACGAGGGCCGTTTCGAACGACTGGGTCATGATGAGCTTGGCGCGCTCGATGGCGCTGCTGGCGACCGAGTTGACGGTAAAGGACTTGACGAGGGCGTGCAGGCCGGCCAGGGAGCCCGTCCCGAGCCTTCGCTGGGCGGCGGGTCCGTCGTCCACCGTCATATAAGTCACTCGGCAGTGGTTTACCGAGTCCGTTCCGGACGGCATGGTCGTCGGCGGAACCCCGGTGGTTTCATACTGAGACTGCAGGTTGGCGGCGGCGCACTCCAGGCCGGTCTCGGCCGCGTAGAACGCGCGCATCTCCTGCATTTCGTTGCTGGCGACCTGTACCTCGTCATCGGACGTCGACAGGGCCGCGAGCCCGATCAGAGTCAGCATGCCTACCATGATCAGCGCAATCAGAGTGGCAAACCCACGCTGCGAACACAAACGAGTCGATTTCATTGTCTTCACCTGCCTTTATACCCCGACGTTTCGAAGGTTGACGGACGAGGTGTAGGTTCTGGTCCGGTAGGGGTCTTGAGCGTTATCCTGGTTAGGCTGATCGGATCGGGCCGTAACTGAAATGATGACCTCGCGGATGTGTTTTGACAGCAGCGGTGTCATCACGACCACTCCGTTGCTCAGCCGGTATGTAAACTGCAAATCGGCGATATTCTCGGCATACACCTGAGGGCTCTGGTTCCCGTGCTGAATCATCAGGTCGGGGTGGTCCGGATCCGTAGTCTGGTCGACGAAGAACTTCACTTCATTCATGTCCAGGACGACGGAGTTGGCCCCGTACGCCCTGGAAAGCACCATGGTGTTGTGCTGAAGGTGCAGTGATCCGGTCTGTACCTCGGTCAGCTGGAACCATTCACCGCCTCCGAAATCGGGGTCGAACATATACACCCACTGGCCGTCGAAGAAGCAGGAGACGTCCCCGGCGCACTTCAGTTCGGAGGACGGCTGCGGCATGGCCTCGGACAGGCGGGTGGCACAGCCGGAGGCGACGTAGCGGACGGTAATGGTGTCCGGGTTGGAATTGGCCGCGACGACGGATTCCAGGCTTGCCGGCATGCCGTGGCCGGCCATGCGGATATGGCGCGTCAGTTCGTCGATTGAGGCCCGGGCGTTCTGCTGTATGGTAGTAATGTTGTCCTGCACGAGATAGTTCTCGTGCTGCGTCAAATACAGCTTCATGATGGCCATGGTGACGATTCCGGTTATGGCCAGGGCGATCAGCGCCTCGAGCAGCGTCGCGCCCCTCATGCCGTTGTGATTGTTCACTTCTGCCTTCATAGTATCTCTCGCGCCGGGTCAGTTGCCTCCGGCTGCACTGTCCGGTGTTACACTCCGAGGTTTCTCAGGCTCACGGACGAAGTATACAGCCTCGTTCGATACGGGTCGCCCGGCTTATCCGGGTCCGGATCATCAGACCTGGCCGTTACGGTGATAATGACCTCATGTATATCGTTGACCAGTATCGGCTCATCGACGAGCATGCCGTTGGCCAGCCGATACCTGAACTGCAGGTCGACGACGTCCTCGGCGTACACCTGCGGGTTATGCCCGATCGGCTGCACCATCAGGCACGGGTGATCGGGATCGGTGGTGTTGTCAATGAAGAATTTCATCTGCGTGAGCGCCAGCAGGATGGCGTTGGCATCGTAAGCCCTGGAGAGGGCCATCGTATTATGCTGAATATGGTATGCCGGGCCCTGGACTTCGGTAATTTCGAACCATTCGCCGCCGCCGGAGTCGGGGTCATAGATGTAGACCCACTGGCCGTCGTGAAAACACGTTATGTCAAGACCGACGGCGGTCTTGAGCTCGGCGGACGGCAGCGGCATCGCGGAGGCGAGATAGGTGTCGCAGTTGCCGGCCTTGTACGAGATCGTGATCGTGTCGGGGTTGGTGTTGGCCGCCGTGATAGCTTTCAGCCCGGCCGGTAGCTCATTGCCGGCCATGCGGATCTGCCGTGTCAGTTCGTCGATCGAGGCCCGTGCGTTTTGCTGGATCGTGGTGATGTCATCCTGGGTCAGGTAATTCTCGTGCTGTGTCAGGTACAGCTTCATAATGGCCATCGTGACAACGCCCGTGATGGCCAGAGCGATGAGCATCTCGAGGAGCGCCGCCCCCCGTCGCTCGAGCGGGATTCTGTACAATCTTTTCATGGCGTCACCTATACCGAGTCGGTTCTGATTTTCGTCGTCATGGAGTTGACGTGCTGCTGCGCCCGGATGTCTTCCCAGTGGATCTGCACGCGTACTTCTCTAAGGTGGGTTCCGGCGTTGCTGACCGTCCAGTTGCGAACGAAGCCCTGCGCCGTGTCACTGCCGTCGGTCAGGCTACTGTCCTTGATGCTGCGCAGTTGTTCGAGTTTCTCCTGGAGCAACTGGGTGGCTATGGTGGTTTTGTTGGACCAGTCGTTGCCGTCCAGAGCGACCATGGCCATGTTCAGAAGCAGCAGTAGCGCAAAGCTCAGGATTATCATGGCAATGAGAACTTCGAGCAAAGTAACGCCGCGCTGACTTTTAAGGACCGTCGTTTTCATAGGCTCATATCCTCTTTTCCGGGCTGGATGAATGTAAACGGTCTGCCGTGCCGCAGAAAATCGGCAGGATTGGTAGACAATAGTGATAACCGGCTGTGCGGCAGGAAGTTAGGCTCGATCGCCGACCACCGCGGAGAAGCCCTCAGCGGCGGCTGGCCAGCCCCGCCGAAAGGTTAGGGCCGCTCTTTCATCGACCGTTCGCTACACCTGTGGGGAAGCCCCCATATGTCGACGGGTTCCGGCGGGTCCGGGGAAGGCGTCGGATCGCCGTGCGACCGGTCCCTTTTCCCTTGGTCCGACCGGGGCTCCATTGTATTATCGCACTGGGTCGTCGTTTAGCGACCAACCGACCTTATCAAGTGGAAACAGCTGCCCGGTGGACTACACGGAGAACGTAAAAACTGACCGAGCGACTCGGATCGCTGGTCTGTCCGATATAGCACGTTCATACTTCGGAGTTAGATGATGGCAAAGCACTATAAGATGTACCTGGGCGGCAGGTGGGTAGACCGCAAGAACCGAATCACGGTCATCAATCCGTACGACAACTCGCCTGTGGGTACCGTTGCGGCCGCATCCAAAGCGGATTATACGAAGGCAATCGGTATTGCGCACGAGACTTTTGCTCTTACCCGCGAGTTGCCGGCATACAAGCGTGAGGAGGCGCTTCTCGGCATCGCCGCCGGGCTGGAGAAGAACGTCGACAAGTTCGCCGCGATGATGTGCCGGGAGCTTGGCAAGGCCTATCGTGATTCGCGCGGCGAGGTAATGCGTTCGGTCGGCGTCTTCCGCGCTTCGGCCGAGGAGGCCAAGCGTATCGGCGGCGATATCATGGATCTGGACTGGTCGCCGGGTTCCGAGACGCGCCTGGGCCTGGTGCGGCGGTTTCCACGAGGGGTCATCGCCGGCATATCGCCGTTCAACTTTCCGCTGAACCTGGTAGCCCACAAGGTCGGACCGGCCATTGCCTCGGGCAATACGATCGTCATCAAGCCGGCCTCGGCAACGCCGATCGTGGCGCTCATGCTGGCCGAACTTATCGACCGGACCGATCTGCCCAAGGGGGCGGTGTCGATTCTGCCCGGCTCCGCGAGTGAATCGTCACCCCTTCTGGAAGACGACCGCGTCAAGCTCATCACCTTTACCGGCTCGATGGATGTAGGCTGGTGGATCAAGGCCCGCAGCGGCAAGAAGCCGGTGGTGCTGGAACTCGGCGGGAACGCCGGGGTGGTCGTGGCCGACGACGCCGACCTGGAGTACGCCGCCACGCGCATTCTTTACGGCGCGTTTGCTTCGGCGGGGCAATCCTGCATATCCGTGCAGCGGATTTTCCTGCACGAGGACGTTTACGACAGGTTCGTCAAGACCTTTGTGACCAGGCTCAGGAAGCTCAAGGTGGGCGATCCTCTTGATCCCGAGACCGACATCGGCACCATGATCGACGCCAAAGCGGTGCAAAACACCCTGGCCATGATAGACGAGGCGGTCGCCCAGGGAGCGACCGTGCTGGCCGGCGGCAAGGCCAAAGGCAGCAGCATGCAGCCGACTTTGCTCGGAAACGTCAGACCCGACATGGGGGTGTGCTCGAAAGAGGTGTTCGCACCGCTGGCGGTGCTGCTGAAGTACCGGGATTTCAAGGCCGTTATCGACGAAGTGAACAATTCGTCTTACGGCCTGCAGGCGGGGATTTTTACCAACCGCCTCAAAGACGCCTTTTACGCCTTCAAGTACACGGAGGTCGGGGGGGTGGTCATCAATGATATCCCCACCTTCCGAGCCGATCACCAGCCTTACGGGGGCGTCAAGGATTCCGGCCTGGGCCGCGAGGGCATCCGGTACACCATTGAGGACATGACGGAGCTAAAGATCCTGTCACTGAATCTCAAGTAGCAACCGAACCGGGCGGACGACTCGTCGGCGGGCCGGGGACGCTGCCACATCGCTATTCGGGACGTGGAAGTACGAGAACTCGCGTGCTGATTTCTCCTTTGTGCTCGGCGGGGGACCGGGTTATTATGACGAGGGTAGCCACGAATTCAAATCTGACAGAGGTACCATGCAGTTCGGAGCACATGAATCGATAGAGGGGGGCGTGTTCAACGCCATCGTGCGGGGGCGGCAAGCCACCTGTGACACGATTCAGATGTTCAACAAGTCCAACAACCAGTGGCGGGCCAGGAAACTGGGAAAAGAAGAGCTGGATGAGTACTTCCGGCTGATCGAGGAGACCGGGGTTACCGTTTCAGTCTCGCATACCAGCTACCTGATAAACATCGCCTCGCCGGACAAAGCCCTGAACGAGAAATCGTACCTGTCCCTCAGGGAAGAGTTGGAACGCTGCGAGGTGCTCAAAATTCCGAACCTGGTCATGCACCCGGGTTCGCACGTCGGGTCCGGTGAGCAGGCCGGGCTTGACCAGATCGCCCGGAACGTCAACCGGCTCTTCGATGACCTTCCGCAGAACACTTGCACGCTGCTGATGGAGACGACGGCCGGGCAGGGCAGCAATCTCGGGTACACCTTCGAGCAACTGGCCTACCTGATCGACAAGACGGAAGACAAGGACCGCATCGGCGTTTGTCTGGACACGTGCCACATCTTTTCCGCCGGGTATCCGATCACGACGGTGAAGGATTACCGTCAGACCATGAAGACGTTCGACGAGGTGATCGGCCTGGATCGGCTGCGCATCATTCACGCCAACGACAGTCTGAGGAAGTTCGGCGACCGCAAGGACCGTCACGAGGATATCGGCAAGGGGCATATCGGGCTGGACGGCTTCGCCAACTTCGTCAACGACAAGCGCCTGAAGGACGTGCCCATGATTCTCGAAACCCCGAAGGGGGAGGACCTGGCAGAGGATATTGAGAACCTGAAGGTGCTCAGGGGTCTGGTCACGAAGTAGGCGGCATCCGGGGGCCGACGGGGCATGGTCCTCAACGGAGGAGCGTATCGGCGGTTACTACGACGAGAAGCTGGCGGCGATGCAGCTGAAACGCTGCTACGAGATCGCCCCGCCACGGGTCCGGCAATACCTTGAAGCCGAAGTACAGCACGTGCTGGGTTACCTCCGCGAGGATCATCTGGTACTGGAGACGGGGTGCGGTTACGGGCGCATCCTGCCGGCCCTGGCGTCCCGGGCGGCCACGGTGGTCGGCATCGACACCTCGCTCTCCAGCCTGCTTCTCGGCAGGGAGATGCTTGCCGACCTGCCCGATTGTCACCTGGCCTGCATGGATGCGGCCCGGATGGCTTTTCGCGACGACGTCTTTGATTGCGTGGTCTGCATTCAGAACGGTATCTCAGCTTTTCACGTGGACCGGGAAACGCTCATCCGCGAGTGCGTTCGCGTCACCCGGCCCGGGGGGATGGTCCTTTTCTCCAGTTATGCGGACAGCTTTTGGGCCGATCGCCTGGCCTGGTTTGAGCTTCAGGCCGAGGCGGGGCTGCTGGGCGAGATTGACCGGGAGCGAACGGGTGATGGCCAGATCGTCTGCAAGGACGGGTTCACGGCGACAACCGTGCGGCCGGCCCGGTTCAGGTCACTGGCCGGGCAGCTCGGCCTGCGGGCGCAGATTGTCGAAGTGGACGGCTCCAGCCTGTTCTTCGAGATTATGGTTGGTTGATCCGGCCTTTGTGACGCCTGCCGGATACGGGTCCGGCCAACATCGTCCTTGCGACGGCCGGGGAATTCCCCTATCTATTAAGTGGATATGAAACTCGGGATTATCGGCAAGCCGCAGTCCGGCAAGACGACCGTCTTTAACGCCGCGTCAGGGCAGCAGGCGACGGTGGGAGACTATTCACAGGCCGTACACCGGGCAGTGATCAAGGTGCCCGACGAGCGTCTGGGCAAACTGGCCGAGATCGTCCAGCCACAGAGAGTTACGCCCGCCGAAATCGAGTTTCTGGATGCCGCCGGTTTCACCGGCAAAGGCAAGCAGGCGACCGACCTGGAGATCACCCAGGACCTTCGCCAGATGGAAGCCTTTGTCATGGTGGTGGACGCCTTCTCCCCGGACGCCAATCCGGAAACGGACATCCGGAATCTGATCGATGAAATGATCCTGCTCGATCAGGCCCTGGTCGAAGGCATCATCGCCAAGCACGAGCGCAAGGCCAAACTTACGGGTGACAAGTCTGAAGCTCGTCACGTGGAACTGCTCCACCGATGCCTGGCCGCGCTTGAGGAAGAACGGCTTCTGATCGAGATGGATTTCGCTGATAATGAGGACAGGATACTGCGGGGATATCAGTTCCTCACCCGTAAACCGGTACTGATAGTGTTGAACATAGTCGAACAATCCTTGCCCGAGACCGAGCGAGTACTCGAGCAGTATCGCCATTTCGCCGCTGCGGGCAGGCGTGACCTGGCCGTGCTGTGCGGCGAGATTGAGATGGAGCTGGCGGCCCTCGAGAATGCCGAACGGCAGGCCTTCCTAAATGATCTGGGGATTGCGACACCGGCCGTACAGCAGGTAATTCAGAAATCATACTCGCTGCTGGGGCTTATCTCGTTTTTGACGGTGGACGGTCCCGAGGTGCGTGCCTGGCCGGTCAGGAAGGGGACTATCGCTCACCGGGCGGCTGGTGTGGTTCACTCGGACATGGAACGCGGTTTTATTCGCGCCGAGGTGGTGCCGTTCGAAGATTTTGTGCAGTACAAGACGCCGCAGACGCTCAAGGCGGCCGGTAAAATGCGCCTGGAGGGTAAGGAATACGTGGTTCAGGACGGCGATGTAATTTTCTTTCGTTTTAACGTGTGAACGGCGCGCAACTCCGGGGGCCGACACGCGTTAGATCGAGTGGCGGCATGTGTGTGCGACCACACCCTGCCGGTGGTCAAATTTTGAGCAGATCAGCCGATAGATACTGCAAAAGCGATTGTCACGTAACGAGGGTGTTTTGACTGATATTCTTGAGAAATCGGGAGTAGACGAAACCGTCGAGACCCGTGTGCTGCCGGTTCTCCCGCTCCGGGGAGCCGTGGTCTATCCGTTCCTGGTCGTGCCCCTGATGATTCAGGAGGCGCAACAGGCTCGCCTGGTGGATGAAGCCCTGATGCGCGGTTCCCGGATCGGAATGTTCCTGCAGAAGGATGCCTCGGTGGAAACGCCCGGTCCGGAGGACCTGAACCTGGTCGGCACCGCCGGTAACATCCTGAAAATGCTCCGTTTTCCGGACGGTACGGTACGCTTCCTGATTCAGGGACTGGAGCGTATACGGATAGTGCGATTCATCACGGATGCGCCTCACCTGATGGCTGAGGTCGAGCCGCTGGAGGAGGTCGGCGGCCACAGTCTGCGCACCGAGGCGCTTCAGCGGAACCTGCTCGATCACGTCAAGCAACTGGTTGAACTGGCTCCGTACCTGAACGAGGAGTTCCACGTTTCGGCGGTCAACCAGGACACACCCTCCAAGCTGGCCGACCTGGTGGCGTCCAATCTGAATATCTCCATCGAGAAGAAACAGGAGATTCTCGAACAGCTTGACGTATCCGGTCGGCTGGAGAGCCTGTACCATGCGGTCAAGAAAGAGATCGAGGTTCTCGAGCTGTCGCAGAAGATTCAGTCCCGGGCGGCCAGCGAACTGGGCAAGTCGCAGCGCGACTATATCCTGCGCGAGCAACTCAAGGCGATCAGGCGGGAACTGGGCGACACCGACGAGTCCTCGGAGATCGAGGAGTTCGAACGCCGCATCAAGCAGGCCAAGATGCCCGAGGTGGCTGAGCAGGCGGCCTATCGGGAGGTTGACCGCCTCTCACACATGTCGCCTTCGTCGGCCGAGTATACGGTCGCCCGCACCTACCTGGACTGGCTGGTGAACCTGCCGTGGTCCGTTTCGACAAACGACATTCTCGATCTCGACAAGGCCAAGAAGGTGCTTGACGAGGATCACTATAATCTTACCCGGGTCAAGGAGCGCATTCTCGAACACCTGGCCGTGCGAAAGCTCAAATCAGACATCAAGGGGCCGATCCTGTGCTTTGTCGGTCCTCCCGGGGTAGGCAAGACGTCGCTCGGGAAATCAATCGCACGCGCCATGGGGCGCAAATTCGCACGCGTGTCGCTGGGCGGTATGCGCGACGAGGCCGAGATTCGTGGTCACCGCCGGACGTACATCGGCTCCATGCCGGGCCGGATCATCCAGTCCATCAAACGCTGCGGGTCGAACAATCCCGTCATTATGCTCGACGAGGTCGACAAGATCGGGTCGGACTTTCGGGGCGACCCGGCCTCGGCCCTCCTGGAGGTGCTCGATCCCGAGCAGAACGATTCCTTCAGTGACCTCTATCTCGACCTGCCGTTTGACCTGTCCCGGGTGATGTTTATTACGACCGCCAACTGGACGGAACCGATATCACACGTCCTGCGCGACCGCATGGAGTTGATCAGGCTGCCCGGCTACACCGACATGGAAAAACTGGCCATCGCCAAGAAATTCCTGGTCCCCAAACAGCTTGAGAACCACGGGCTGACGAAAAGCAATCTGTTTTTCGGGGAGACGGCCCTTAAGGCGCTGATCGAGGATTACACGCGGGAGGCCGGGCTGAGAAACCTGGAACGGGAAATCGCGTCCGTGACGCGGAAAGTGGCCCGCAAGGTGGCCGGCGGCCGTCGCCAGAGGGTTAAGGTCGAAGCCCGGGACCTTGCGAGGATGCTGGGGCCGAAGCGGTTTACGCGCGAAACTCTCAGCCGCCAGCCGCGAGTCGGCGTCGTCCCCGGGCTGGCCTACACCTCGGCCGGAGGCGAGTTGCTGTTTGTCGAGGTGACCTCGATGCCCGGCAAGGATCGCCTGACGCTGACCGGGCAGCTCGGCGACGTCATGAAGGAATCGGCACAGGCGGCCCTGTCGTTCGTCCGATCCAACAGCAGCGAACTGAAAATCCCCGGCTCGGTGTTCGAGCAAAGAGACATCCATATACACGTCCCGATGGGAGCCACGCCGAAGGACGGGCCTTCTGCAGGAATCACCATAGCCGTTGCCCTGGCCTCGCTTCTGACCGGGTGTCCGGTGAAATCCTGCATGGCCATGACCGGTGAGATCACCCTGCGCGGCGAGATGCTGCCGGTCGGCGGATTGAAGGAGAAGCTGCTCTCGGCGGTGCGTCTCGGCGTCAAGACCGTTGTCCTGCCGGCTGACAACCGTAAGGACATCACCGAGGTCCCGCCGGAAGTCAGGAAGAAGATCAAGTTTAAGTTCTTTACGGACGTTATTTCCGCCATTAGATTTGCTCTCGAAAAGCCCGTGAAAGACGGTCGCCGCAGGAGCGCGGCGCCGGCCGAGAAATGCAAGGCATAACTGGCAGGTTTCCTTCATGAAGCTGGTCACATCGGCCCAGATGCGGCAGGTTGACCGCGAGAGCATCGACAACCGCAAGATCCCCGGCGAGCAACTAATGGAGAACGCCGGCCGGGGCATCGCTATCGCCATCCTCGACGAAGTCATCACCAGCCCCTCGCAGAGCAGCGTCGCGGTTCTGTGCGGCAAAGGGAACAACGGCGGGGACGGCTTCGTGGTGGCGCGCTACCTGCACCAGGCCGGCGTGCACGCTGACGTCTACTTCATCGGGCCGATTCAAAGTCTTTCCGAGGATGCCCGGCTGAACTTCGACCGCGCCGCCGGTGCCGATGTCGACCTCCACGAACTGAGGACGGCCGGTGATCTGCCGGAGGATACGGCCTGCGACTTCGTCATCGATGCCGTTTTCGGCACCGGTTTCACCGGGGAACCGCAAGGGCTGGCCGCCGATATCATTGAGTATATCAACCGGCAGGACGCCCAAATAATTGCCGTCGACCTCCCCTCGGGTCTGAACGCCGATACCGGCCGGTACGAGGGAGCGGTGGTTCAGGCCGATTATACCTTCACGCTGGCCCTGCCCAAGTACGGCCTGTACGTCTCGCCCGGGCGAGAACTGGCCGGTCGAGTGAAGGTGATACCGATCGGGGTTCCCGACGACGTTATCGACGGCTTTGACTTGAACAACGAGTTGATCACCGAGGAATGGGTCACGGAGCGGTTGCCGGTGCGCAAGCCCGACGGCCACAAGGGGGATTTCGGGCGGTTGCTGGTCCTGGCCGGATCGACCGGCATGACCGGAGCGGCTTCCATGGCGGCGCTGAGCGCCCTGAGAGCCGGATGCGGCCTGGTCAAAGTCGGCTGCCCGCAGAGTGTCCAGCCGGTCCTGGCCGTCAAGCTCACCGAGGCGATGACGCATCCGCTGCCCGACGTTGCCCGCCGCGGGAAACTCGCCCTGCGCGGACTCGGCGAGATACGCAAGCTGCTCGATGAGAACGACGCCGTGGTCATCGGTCCGGGCATCGGCCGGAACCACCAGACGTTTGAACTTATCCGGCGCCTCGTGGCCAAGCTCGACAAACCGGCCATAATCGACGCTGATGGGCTGAACGCACTGGCGGGTCACACCGAAGCGATCAAAGAGTGCCCGTCCATGCCCGTGCTGACGCCGCATCCGGGCGAGTTCGCGCGGCTTGTCGGAAGCACTGTGCCTGAGGATATCCAGGAGCGGGCCGAGCTTGTGCGCACGGTGGCGACGGAACTGGACGTCGTGCTCGTGCTGAAAGGTTCACCCACGCTGGTCGCGGCACCGGGCGAGTGCTGCTACCTGAATCCGACCGGAAACCACGGCATGGCCAGCGGCGGGTCGGGTGACGTGCTCTCAGGGATAATCGGTTCGTTTCTGGCGCAGGGTATGGACCCGCTGGATGCGGCCGTGGCCGGGGTTTACGTGCACGGCCTGGCCGGTGATTTCGCTGCGGATATAGTCACGCCCCGCTCAATGATCCCCGGCGACATGATCGAGACGCTTCCGGAAGTGTTTGAAGTGCTGGAATAGAGGGCTGCTGCTTTTTCCGCCAACGTCCGTTCTACGTTTCCTTCCCATGGCATTTTTTGTATTTCTTGCCGGAGCCGCAGGGGCAGGGGTCGTTTCGGCCGACCTTGGCGCTGGCGCGTCTGACTGTCCGGATCTGGCGGCCGGCCTGTGAGGCCTCGGCCATCGGGTTCGGTCCCGCCGCCTGGGGCATTCCCTCGGGCGCCTGAACGGCCGACTGGATGCCCATGCCGGTGGTGTCGGCGTGCGAGGCCACCATGTCGCCTTCACGGCGCCGCTCGGCGCGGGAAGGTTCCGGGACGTTTACCTGGAGTTTGAAGACGAGATTGACGATCTCTTTGTCGATGGTCGCGACCATCGACTGAAACATGCCGAAGGCCTCGCGCTTGTAGATGTCGATCGGTTTGCCCATGGCGCCGTGGTAGGCGCGCAGGCCGATGCCGGCGCGCAGCTCATCCATCTCGGCCAGGTGGTCGCGCCAGTGACGGTCGATGGTGGAGAGAACGGCGTAGCGCTCGAGCTGGCGCATGATCTCGTCACCGTAAGCGGTCTCCTTCTGCGTGTAGATCATCATGACGGCCTGCCTGACGTTTTCGCGCAGCTTGTCGACCTTCAGGCCGGGGACGTCTTCTTCCCGGAAGCGCAGGTTCAGCAGGAAGACCTTGCGGAGTTCGTCGGTGAACCCGTTGAGGTTCCAGTTTTCCGGGTACTCGCTTTCGGCGCAGAACTCGTCGATCAGCCGGTCCAGGACCTCGTCGATCAACTCGAGCACCTCGTCCTTGATGGACTCGCGCTCCAGGGCGGAGAGCCGCCGCTCGTAGATCCACCTGCGCTGGACGTTCATCACGTCGTCGTAGTCAAGGGTGTGTTTGCGGATGGCGAAGTTCTGCAGTTCGACTTTTTTCTGCGCCCGTTCGATAGCCCGTGTTACCATGCGGTGGGTGATGACTTCACCGTCCTGGACGCCGAGTCTGTCCATGATCCTGCCGAGCCGTTCGCCGCCGAACAGGCGCATGAGGTCGTCCTCGAGGGAGAGGAAGAAGATCGACGAGCCGGGGTCGCCCTGTCGTCCGGAGCGGCCGCGCAACTGCCGGTCGATGCGGCGGGACTCGTGGCGTTCGGTGCCGACGATGTGGAGGCCGCCGACGTCGATGACGCCGGCTCCGAGCTTGATGTCGGTGCCTCGCCCGGCCATGTTGGTGGCGATGGTCACGGCGCCGGGTTCGCCGGCGTAGGCCACGATTTCCGCCTCGCCCTGATGCTGTTTGGCGTTGAGCACGTTGTGGTTGATGCCGGTGCGCTTGAGCATGCGCGAAAGCGTCTCGGAAACCTCGACTGAGACCGTGCCGACGAGCACGGGCCTGCCGCGGCGATAATTCTCGACGATTTCATTGATAATGGCGTTGTATTTTTCACGCCGGGTGCGGTAGATCTGATCCTCCACGTCCGTCCGGACCACCGGCACGTTGGTCGGGATCACCATGACGTCGAGCTTGTAGATATCCCAGAATTCCGAGGCTTCGGTCTCGGCCGTGCCGGTCATGCCGGCCAGCTTCTCGTACATGCGGAAGTAGTTCTGCAGCGTGATGGTGGCCAGGGTCTGGCTTTCGGCCTCGATGCGGACGCCTTCCTTGGCCTCGATGGCCTGGTGGAGCCCGTCGGAGTACCGCCGACCGGCCAGAATGCGCCCCGTGAACTCGTCGACAATCATCACCTTGCCGTCCTGAAGAACGTACTCGACGTCCTTCTCGTAGAGCGAATAGGCCCGCAGCAGCTGGTTGATGGCGTGCACCTTTTCAGATCTCTCGGCGTGGACCCGGTAGATCTCGTCCGTTTGGCGCTGCCGGTCCTCGGCGGTCAGGGATTCATCCCCTTCCAGTTCCGAGAGCATGGTGGCCAGGTCGGGGATTTCGAACAGCTTCTGTTCTTCCTTGGAGAACTGGGAGCTGCCCAGGTCGGTAAGGGCGATGGTGTGTTCGCGTTCGTCGATGAAGTAGTAAAGGCGGTCGTCGATCTGGTGCAACTTCTTGTCGCGCATGTAGGCCGACTCAACGTCGGTCATCAGCCGCTTCATGCCCGTCTCTTTGAGCGTTTTCAGGAGCCGCTTGTTCTTGGGGGCGCCCCGGTTGACCGCCAGCAGCAATGACCCGGCCTCGAATTCGTCCTCGGACCGGCCGCCTTCCAGCAGTTGCTCAACCTTCGTCATCATGTCGCTGACAAGCGTCACCTGCTTGCGCACGAGAGTCTCGACGATGGGCCGCATTTCGCGATAGCGGTCGTGCGTGCTGGACTCGACCTGGCCGGAGATGATAAGGGGGGTGCGCGCCTCGTCTACGAGAATCGAATCCACCTCGTCGATAATAGCGTAGAAGAAATTGCGGTGCACGCGGTCCTCGGCGCGCTGGGCCATGTTGTCGCGCAGGTAGTCGAAGCCGAACTCGTTGGCGGTTCCGAAGGCGATGTCACACTCGTACATTTCGCGGCGTTCGGCGTTCGTCATCTGGTTCTGGATGACCCCCACCGTCAGGCCGAGAAACTCGTAAATCCTGCCCATCCACTCGCGGTCACGGCGGGCAAGGTAATCGTTGACCGTGACCAGGTGCACGCCTTTGCCGGCAAGCGCGTTGAGGTAGGTCGGCATAGTCGCCACCAGCGTTTTGCCTTCACCGGTGGCCATTTCCGCGATCTTTCCCTGGTGCAGGGCGATGGCGCCGAGCAACTGGACGTCAAACGGCACCATGTTCCACTCGGTGGGGATGCCGACCACGTCCCACGTGCTGCCCAACAGACGGCGGCAGGTATCCTTGACGACGGCGAAGGCCTCGGGCATGATGTCGTCGAGCGTCTCGCCGGCGGCCAGGCGCTGCTTGAATTCGTCGCTCTTGCCTTTCAGCTCGTCGTCGCTAAGTTTCTGGTACTCCTCGAAATAACGGTTTATCTCCCCGATATACGGGGTGAGCCGTTTGGCGTCGCGTTCGTGTTTGGTCCCAAATACCGTGGTCAGCAGGTTTTTCATAGCCGGATTATACCCTGTTTTCGCATCAACCTTGCAAAATACACAATCGGACTCTCAAAGGCAATTTAAGTCTTGAACCCAGCGCCGGCCCCGTGAGCGTTCCGCCGCGACGCCTTTGCATATCGAGCTTGGATGTGCCCGCGCGTCTCCGTACATTGCTCGCGTGACGGAGTCGGAACGCGGAATAGTGGTAGCCAGTCGCGCTCGGCGGTTCGAGGTTAGGACTGCCGACGGCGCCCGCCTCCAGTGCGAGGTGCGCCGCAAAGTCAAAAGTGAGGCCGACAACGCGACGCCGGTGGCGGTGGGCGATGACGTCCTTTTGACGCGCTCGCGCGGCAATGTGGGTGCCATCGAAAAGGTGCTGCCCCGCCGGACGGCGTTTTTCCGGCCGGCCACAGGCATGCAGACACGGCAGCAGGTTATCGCGGCCAATCTCGACCAGTTGGCCATCGTAGCGTCGGCCCAGTCTCTGCCGCTAAAGACCGGGCTGATCGATCGCTTCCTGATCGCCGCCTGGAACGGAAGCCTTGTTCCGCTGATAGTGATCAACAAGATCGATCTGGGGAAACCGGCCGGCTTTGACCACACGGCAGCTGCGTACGAGTCGATTGGGTTTGACGTACTTGCGACCTCGGCCGTGACGGGTGCCGGCCTGGATAAACTGATGGCACGCCTGAGCGACCACCGCACACTCTTCGCCGGCCATTCCGGGGTCGGCAAATCCACCCTCCTGAACAGGCTGATTCCCGGTCTGGACATCAAAACGCGGGAAGTATCCCGATACTCCCAGCGCGGAAAGCACGCCACGACCAGCATCGAACTGTATGAGCTTCCCTCGGGCGGTTTTCTGGTCGATTCCCCGGGGCTGAAGGTGATGGGCCTGTGGGACGTCGAGAAATCAGAGTTGCCTGATTACTATCCGGATTTTGAACCGTACCGGGGACAATGTCGTTTTGCACCGTGCAGTCACACTCACGAGCCGGATTGTGCGGTCAAGGCGGCGGTCGAAAGAGGCGACATCTCCCGGTTTCGGTATGACAATTACGTATCTATCGCCGACTCACTCGAGTAAGTTTGGTAAGTTAAGACTTGTCAGTTAGTTACCGATAAAGCTGGTGACACTATGGCCTCACAGAACAATATCGAATTCCGAGTCGGCGTAATCGTTCTCATCTGCCTGATCGTGCTGGCCGGGTCGCTGTACTGGCTGCAGGGCTATAAGCTGGAGCGCAACGCCCAGGTGATTCGGGTGAGATTTCGCGACGTCGGCACGCTGGCGGTGGGCGACCGGGTAACGGTATCGGGCGTACATCGCGGGAAAGTCAACGATCTGCGGCTGACCGAAGACGGCGTCCTGGTAGAGCTGCTGGTCTACCGCGATGTCGTTCTGAAGCGTGACGCCTCGTTCACCATAAAGAACCTGGGAGTCATGGGTGACCGCTTCGTGGCCATAGACCCGGGTCGGGATTCGCTCAGGCTGGAGGCCGGACAGGTTGTCGACGGCTACTACGACATCGGCATCCCCGAGGTGGTGGGACGGCTCGGCGAAGTGATTACGGAGCTTCGGAATCTCGTAGCCTCGGTCAAGACGACGTTTGCCTCCGATACATCGATGGCCAAGCTCAACCGCACCATCGACAACGTCGAGCGCCTGTCATCCTCGCTGGCCCGTTACCTGGAAAGGAATGAGAACAAGCTCGACCGGACAGTGCAGAATTTCCTTGCGGCGTCGCGCGAGCTTGACCGGCTGCTGACGCGGAACGCCGACAGGATCGATTCGTCGATGTCACGGTTCGACCGCCTGAGCGTCGGCATGGAATTCTTCGTGCAACAGCTCGACACGCTGGCGTTGTCGGCGCGCGGTTTTGCGGAGATGCTCGACAACGAGGAAGGCACGTTGCAGTTGTTGCTGGAAGACCGCCGCCTGTATGACGACCTGCGGCGGACCGCGGACAATATCGATGACCTCGTGAAGGATATCCGCGAAAACCCCCGCAAGTACATCAACCTGAAAGTGGAGTTGTTCTGAGCATGACCAAGTTCCAGCTGGCTTTCGGCGTTCACAACCACCAGCCGGTAGGCAACTTTGAATCGGTGTTCGAGGAGGCGCACAAGAACGCCTACCTGCCGTTTCTTCGCCTGCTGGAGAAGCACGAAGGGGTGTCGATTTCCCTGCACCAGTCGGGAATCCTCTGGGAGTGGCAGCGGACGCACCAGCCGGAATTCTTCGAACTGGTCAGGCGACTGATCGCGAGCGGACGCGTGGAGCTGATGACGGGGGGATTCTACGAACCGATACTCGTGGCCGTTCCCGAACGCGACGCGCTCGGCCAGATCGCCATGCTGACGGACTATCTCGGGGAGCAGTTCAATTCCCGGCCGACCGGACTGTGGCTGACCGAGCGGATCTGGGAGCCACACCTTCCCAAGTTGCTGGCCGCGGCCGGTGTTACGTACCTGCCGATAGACGACACGCACTTCATATACTCGGGGTTCGAAGAAGACCAGTTGACCGGTCCGTTTGTCACGGAAAGCGAAGGGCATGCGATCGTCCTGCTGCCGATCCAGAAGCGGCTTCGCTACCTCGTACCGTTCGGCACGGTGGACGAGGTGATGGCCCACCTGCGAGCGCAGGCGGAACGGAGTCCGTCCGGAATGGCCGTGTACGCTGACGACGGTGAGAAGTTCGGCAGCTGGCCCAACACACACAAGCACTGCTACGTCGACGGGTGGCTGGACAGCCTTTTCGAGGCGCTGGAGGAGAACAGTGACTGGCTCGAAGTGATTCCGCTCAGCCGTGCGGCCGGCAGGAAACCGGTCGGCCGCGCCTACCTTCCGTCGGCATCGTACGAGGAGATGCTGCACTGGTCGCTGCCGCCGGAGGCCTTTGTCAGGTACGAGGAGTTCGAGAAGTGGCTCAAAGCGCAGAAACGGTGGGACCGGTATGGCCGCTTTGTGCGGGGCGGTCACTGGCGGGCGTTCCTGGCCAAGTACGAAGATGCCAACCTCATGCACAAGAAAATGCTGCGCGTCTCCCGGCGGCTCGAGGAGTTTGAACGCCGCTTGCCCGACCGGCGCGACGAGACAGCCAGCGTTCGAGACAGGCTGTACACTTCCCAGTGCAACTGTCCGTACTGGCACGGTGTGTTCGGCGGCCTGTACCTGTCCCATATCCGCCAGGCGGTGTTCAGCAGCATGATTGCGGCCGAGCGAGGGCTGCGTCAATTGCTCGGTGAAAAGGGTGTTTCGGCCGAAGTATACGACTTTGACGCCGACGGGTGTGCGGAAGTGCTGGTTGCCAATGACGGGTACACGGCGGTCTTCCGGCCCGGCAGCGGCGGTATGTTGCTGGACTTTTCGCTTAACGAGTTTGATTTCGCGCTGACCGACACGTTGACGCGGCGGCGTGAAGGATATCACCTCAAGCTCACCGGGGCGGTGACGCAGGCCGCGGGCGGTAAAACCACGTCGATTCACGAGCAGGTGTTGGCGAAGGAAGACGGGCTGGAGCAGTATCTGGTCGAGGACTGGTATCTCAAGCGCTGCTTTATCGATCACTTCTTCTCCAGGGACACGACCATCGAGTCTTTCAACTCCGGACGATACGATGAAGAGGGGGACTTCATTCTGGAGGCTTACGAACACTCATGGCATCGCCGTGAGGGCCGCCTTTCGATGTGGCGGGACGGCCATTTATGGCGGCCGGAGGGAATTATCCCCGTACGAGTCGAAAAGCACTTCGACTTCGAGCCGGGAAGCGACCGTGTCGTCGTGACCTACCGTCTCGCCAGTGGTGACGGCCGCGAGGCAGAGGTGAATTTTGCGGTCGAGAACAATTTCAACTTCCTGGCCGGTCACGCGAGCGACCGGTATCACGTTATCGACAACCGGCGGCCCGCCGACTCTTACCTGGATTCTATCGGGCGGCACGATTCGGCCAGAGTGCTGGCGATGGTCGATGACTATCGCGGTCTGGCCGTCGCCGTCGGCTCGGAGCGTCCCGCCGAAATCTGGCATCTCCCGATATTCACCGTCTCGCTTTCCGAGGGCGGGTTCGAGAAAGTTTACCAGGGAACGACCATCGTCCACCTCTACCGCGTGCGTCTCGCGGCGCAGCCCGTTCAGATCAGGTTCAGCCTGATCGCCGGTGCCAGGGACAAGGTGCTTGAACAGGCATTTGTCGTTCCGGCGGTCAGCGACTGAGCGGCAGGGGAATCCGCTTTATTCCCACCGGCTTTCGGTTTCCCGTTAGAGAGAATTGGTTTGGTAATTTTCCGGAGGATGGCTATCTTGCCGGCGATGCTAACGGACGTGGCCAGGATAATCGCCGGCGCCTCGCGCGGCGCGGTGCTGACCGGGGCCGGCATTTCTGCCGAGTCCGGTGTCCCGACCTTCAGGGGCAAGGAAGGGTTGTGGGGCAAGTTTCGACCCGAGGAACTGGCCACCATGGACGCCTTTCTGTCAAACCCGAAAATCGTCTGGGAGTGGTACAACTGGCGCCGGGAGTTGATGGCCGGGGTGGAGCCCAATCCGGGTCACTACGCCCTGCGGGACCTGGCCGGCTACTTTGACCGGTTCACGATCATCACGCAGAACGTCGACAATCTTCACCGCCTGGCCGGTTCCGAGGACGTTCTCGAGCTGCACGGCAACATTTACCGAAACAAGTGCGCCGACTGCAACCGTCAGCACGACATGGATGCCGACGTCGATCCGGAGACTATCCCGTCATGCGCCTTTTGCGGGGGCAAGATTCGTCCCGATGTAGTCTGGTTTGGAGAGATGCTTCCCGCCGAGGCAATTGACCGGGCCTTCGCCGAGGCCGAACAGTCCGAGGTATTCCTGTCCGTCGGCACGTCGGCGCTGGTGCATCCGGCGGCGTCTTTGCCCGTGGCTGCCAAGCGCCGCGGCGCCACGCTGGTGGAGATAAACCCGGACGAGACACCGCTGACCTCGCTGGCTGACTATTATTTCCCGGCCTGCGCCGGTGGGGTGTTGCCGGATTTGGTGGCGGCCGTGAGAAACGCCGCCGGCACGCCGTAGTCGAGTGAAACGGCCCGGGGACGCAAGCGTATAAGCTCTGACGGACATGATTCAGCGCATGAATGCCTATAACCGACGCAGCACCTCGTTTCTACCGGCAGTCCTCGTTGCGGGGCTGTTGATTTGCACCGTCGGTTGCGGCGTCTACTTCAATACTTTTTTCAACGCCAGGAAAGCGTTTAACACCGCTGAAAAGGCTCGCCGCGAGAGCGCCAGCGGGCGCGGCGGTCTCAATGACTACCAAACGGCCATCGAAAAATCCCGTAAGGTCGTCGATAACCACCCCAATTCGAAATACTATGACGACGCCCTGTTCATCCTGGGCGTCTCGTACTACCACACGGAGCAATATGTGAGGGCGGAACGGCGCTTCAGGGAACTGCTGGCCAACTACGGGGACGCCGAGTTTGCGTCGGAAGCCCGGGTCTACCTGGCCAAGACCAAGCTGGAACTCAGCGACGTCGACGAGGCCATGGTCCTGTTCGAGGAGATCTTCGAATCGGCCTATGACAAGGGCTACAAAGCGCAGGCGGCGCTGGCGCTGGGCGAGTTCCGTTTTGACGACGACCAGTTCGCGCCGTCGCGGTCATACTTCATGGCGGTACGTGATTCGCTTGGCGACGAGAACGAGGCGAAACAAGCTCAGATGTACATTGCCGACGGTTACTTTAAATCGTTCCGGTTCGGCGAGGCTCTGGGTGCCTACCTGCAGGTGCTCGGCATGACTCCTGACAAGAACGAGGAGTATCACGCACTGTTCCGGTCTGCGATATGCTCCTATCGCCTGCTCAAGATCGAGGACGGCATGGCCTACCTGCAGCGCCTGATGGACAATGAGCTGTACTATGATTCGCTCAGCGTGTTGCAACTGATGGTAGCCGAGGGGTACGAGTTCGAGGATGACCTGGCCCTGGCCGAGGAGACGTACAGAGAGGTGGCGACCGGCGCGGAAAACAAGGCGGCCAAGGGTAAGGCTTACTACCGGCTGGGGCTGATCTACCAGTACGACTACGATGACCTGAAGAAGGCCAAGGAATACTACGACGAGGCCGTCGGAGCTTACCGGGGCTCCGAATGGGGCCGGGAGGCGCTCCAGAAGTCCTCCGATATCGGCAAGCTCGAGACTTTCACCCGCTCCTCGGAGCTGGATTCCACCGCCACCCAGGACGACATCGACGCGGTCGCCTACGCGCAGTATCTTCTGGCCGAACTGTACTGGTTCCAGTTGAACAAGGCCGATTCGGCCATACTTGAGATGCAGTACCTGATCGACTCGTTTCCAACGGCGTATGATGCGCCGCAGGCCATGATCGGTCTTTCGCAGATGTACCGGGAGAACTATGAGGACGATGAGGCGGCGGACTCCATCCTGAAGGCCATGCTCGAAAGGTATCCGCATTCGGACTTTGTGCCGGATGCCCTGGACATTCTCGGCCTGCGCGGCACGGCGGCCGACACCGGGTATGCCGCGCTTTACATTCACCGCGCGGAGGACTTCCTGGTCGATGAGGAGGAGTATGACTCGGCGCAGCTCTACTACCAGTACGTCATCGACAGCTTCCCTGACTCCAGGTACTATTTGCAGGCGCGGTTCAACCACATCTGGGCGACCGAGATGTACCGGGCGCCGGGCGATTCGTCGGTGGTTCTGGCCTATCGGGAGCTGATTGATTCCTTCCCCCGCACGGACCAGGCGGATGAGGCGCGTAAACGTCTGCAGGTCCGCCCGACTGGGAGCCAGGCTCGGCAGCGGCAGGAGCAGCAACCTGAAGAAGGCACGGAAGTGCTCGATACGGTCGGGACGCCCGTCGAGGACACGGCCGGGGACTACATGGATCCGCGAGTGACGCTCTACATCGGTCCCGAGGGAGATACGCTGACCGACATCGTGGGAGCGCCTACGCTGATAGAGGAGCCTTTTGAGTTGCCGACCGAAGCCTACACGATGCAGGACGAGGCCTTTTACCTCTATTTCCAAATCCTGGTTGATTTTTCGGGCAAAGTTATCGATCATGTCATGAAAATCCCCTCGCAATTCGAGGAGGTCAACCGGCGGGCGTCGGAAACGGTGGCGTCCATGACGTTTGATGCCCTGCAAGTGTCCGAGTTGGTGGCCCGATTCGATCTGAAGCAGACTTCCGACGGACGGGGATACTGGCTGGTTTATAAATTCCTGGTGGAGAAGCCGGAATTCCTGCGATGACAAGACTTGCGTGCCAAGACACGTTCCTCATAAAGCATCGGGATCTCAAGAATAATTACCATTCTCTTACGCTGGGTCCTTACGGCCCGGCGGCTCGATGCCGGCCGGGTAGTTTTGTCCATCTGCGGCTGCCGTGTCCCGAGGTCTACTTCCGCCGTGCCATGTCGGTAGCCGACGTCGATCCCTCCCGCAGGGAGATTGAGATCATATTCAAGGTTGTGGGGCGCGGCACGGCCATTCTGGCCGGCTATCGCAAGCGGGCATCCATCGACGTTCTCGGACCGCTCGGCAACAGTTTCCGCTTCCCCGGCAAAGATGAGGCGGCGTTGCTGGTGGCCGGCGGTGTGGGCTTCCCGCCGCTGCTTT
This sequence comes from Acidobacteriota bacterium, assembly GCA_035529075.1. NCBI lineage: Bacteria > Pseudomonadati > Acidobacteriota > Acidobacteriota bacterium. The sequence continues at coordinate 122,600 of DATKXK010000012.1, forward strand.
ACCTGGCGGCCGAGATGGTCCGGCGGGGCCGTGACCCGAAGCGCATTGCGTTCTTTTACGGCGGGCGCACGCGCGGGGACGTCGTCGAACGGTCCCGGATCAGGCGCCTGGGAGTGCGTTTCTATCCCGTTACCGAAGACGGCAGCCTGGGCCGGCGGGGCCTGGTAACGGACGCCGTGCAGGAGTACATCGGCGCTCACGCCGGGGAGAAAATGCGTCTGTACGGCTGCGGTCCGGAGGGCATGCTGAAGGCGACGGATGACCTTGGCCTGAGGTACCGCCTTGCGGGGCAGTTGTCGCTCGAGGCGCCGATGCCCTGCGGGTTTGGCGTGTGCCTGGGATGCGTCGTCCCGCTTCGCGCGGGCGGTCACGCGCGCGTCTGCTGTGAAGGCCCCGTGTTCAATATCGGCGAGGTGCTGCTGTGACGCCGTCCCTGAAGGTCAACATCGCCGGGGTCGAGTTTGCCAATCCCGTCATGACGGCATCCGGGTGTTGCGGCTACGGCGAAGAGCTGTCCCGCCTTTACCCTCTGTCAAGACTCGGGGCTCTTGTTACCAAAACGATCACGCCGGAACCCCGGCTGGGGCACCCGCCGCCGCGCACCGCCGAGACCCGGGCCGGAATGCTGAACGCCATCGGCCTGGCCAACGTCGGTATCGACTGCTTCATAGCCGAAAAGCTGCCGTTCCTGGACAACCAGAAGACGAGAGTCATCGTGAACGTCGGGGGCAGGACGGTTCAGGAGTATGTCGACCTCTGTGCGCGGCTGGAGGACTGCCGGCGGGTGGACATGATCGAACTGAACCTTGGTTGTCCCAACGTCAACGAAGGAGGCATGCAGTTCGGCGCTGATCCGCGGATGACCGAGCGCACCCTGCGAGAGGTCAGGAAGGTGTGTTCGCGGCCGGTGATCGCCAAACTTACTCCCAACGTGACTGATATCACCGTTACCGCCAGAGCCGCCGAACAGGGGGGAGCCGATGGTCTGTCGCTGGTCAATTCGGTCGTGGGGATGACGGTCGACGTGGAGACCTGGCGCCCTACGCTAAGCTTCAACAGGGGCGGTCTGACGGGCCCGGCGATCAAGCCGATTGCTCTGGCCCAGGTTGATGCCGTGTACAACGCGTGCCGGCTGCCCATCATCGGCATCGGGGGCATCTCGGAATACCGGGACGTAGTGGAGTTCCTGCTGGTGGGGGCCGTCGCGGTGCAGGTGGGAACCGCGCTGTTCGTTGACCCCAACACCCCGCTGCATATCGTCAACGGGCTGAGGGACTACATGAAGTCCAGACGCATTGCCCGCGTCGCTGACATGATCGGGAAAGTGAGGAAGTACTGATGGCTGCAGTGAAGAACCTTCGGAAGATACAGCAGAAGAATCGATCGATAATTTGTCTGGGACTTGATCTCGATCCGAAGAGAATGCCCCCTGAATACAGCAACTCGGTCAAGGCGATGTTTGACTTCACCCGCCGCGTCATCGACGCCACCGCGGATCTGGTGTGCGCATACAAGCCGAACATGGCGTTCTACGAGAGTCTCGGGGCTGACGGCTGGTCACTTCTGCGTCTCATAACCGAGCGGATCCCCGAAGAGATCCCGGTCATCGTTGACGGCAAGCGCGGCGATATCGGCAACACGGCGTCGCATTATGCCAGATCACTGTTCGAGATGCTCCGGGCCGATTGGGTGACGTTAAACCCGTACATGGGATATGATTCACTGCGGCCGTTTCTGGAGCACAAAGATAAGGGCGTGTTTGTCCTGTGTTTGACGTCGAATTCCGGGGCCAAGGATTTCCAGCTACTGACCGTCGAGGGGAAACCACTGTACGAGGTCGTGGCCGAGAAAGTGATCTACTGGAACAAGGATCATAACTGCGGTCTTGTTGTGGGGGCGACGCACCCTGATGTGCTCAAGGAGTTGCGCGCGCTGGCCGGTGACATGCCCCTGTTGATTCCGGGCGTGGGCGCCCAGGGCGGCTCACTCGAACAGGCGGTTCTCAACGGTACGGACAACTTCCGCAAGCCGGCCGTGATCAACGTCTCCAGGTCAGTCCTGTACGCCTCTACCGGTGCGGATTTCGCCGAGCGGGCTCGCGCCGAACTTGAGAAACTCAACGCCACGGTCAACTCGCTTCGACCGGGGGCCAGGCCGGCCGACGACGTGTCGGGCGAGGCCGGCAGTGACGAGCCGGCTGGTGAGCAGCCTTCAGGCTGAAGAGTGAAACAAACTTCCGCGGATCGCCCGCCGCGTCACCTCTGGCTTCGATCTTACCGCTGGGCCTCGAAACGCAGCAGGGAGTACAAGCTGCCGTCCTCGTACTCGCCCTTGTAGAAGTAGTGGCGGCGCAGGGTGCCGTCACGCTGGAAACCCGCCTTCTTAAGAAGCGAAACCATGGCCTGGTTGCGGTCAGCGATTCGGGCGTAAACCTTGTTCAGGCCGCGATACTCGAACAAGTACCGGCAGAGTATCCGCATGGCCTCGATCCCGTGACCCTTCTTGCGTTCGTCGGGATCAATCACCACCTCGAGCGCGGCCGAGCGGTTGTGCGGGTTCAGGTCGAAGAAGCGGACCCAGCCGACGGGGGTCTTGTCTTTCAGTCGAATGACCGTAAACCGCTCGTGAGCGGACGACCTCTCCTGTTTTCGGAAGGCCTCGGCGGCCTCGGCCGGTGTCAGGAATGTCGGAGCCTCCGGGCTGAGCAGGTGCGGGTCGCTGAGAAGGTACCAGTGGTGCGTGTTGGCGACGTCTTCGGCGGTCGCGAAGCGCAGGTAGACTTTGTCTCCGATCAGCCCCGGCAAGGTCGGCGGCTTTTTGTCATCGGCCATCGGTTTCTCCCTTCCTGATATCCGGCAGGCATTCACGGTACAGCCGCAGGCTGTCCCTGATCGTGTTCACGGCGTCGATTCGTCCCCGGAAATCCTCCACGACCACCTCTTTGTGCTCCAGGACCTTGTAATCGAGGAAGAATCGCTGCAGCTCGTTGATGACGTGGCGGGGGAGGGCGGAGATGTCGTCGTAGGCGTTGTATGCCGGGTCCGTCGCGTGGACGGCAAGAATCTTGTCATCCTGCCCTTTTTCGTCACGCATTGACATCATCCCGATCGCTTTGCAGGCTACGATGCACATCGGCGAGAGCGGCTCCTGGCAGAGCACGAGCACGTCGAGCGGGTCACCGTCATCGCAATACGACCGCGGGATGAAACCGTAGTTGGCCGGGTAGTGAACGGCACTGTACAGGACGCGATCGGCCATCAACAGGCCGGTTTTCTTGTCAAGCTCGTACTTGTTCTTGCTTCCCTTGGATATTTCGATAACGCTGAAAAAGAGTTCCTCAACGTTGCCGCCCGGGTCGACGTCGTGCCACGGGTGAGCCATGTTTCCTCCCTGCCACGGTATGCCGCAGTATAACGATCAGCCGCCGGAATGGCAACCGCCAAGGTTCCGGTCGATGCCTGCCGGACGCGCGATCTGAATGCTCTTCGCCACGGGCTCACAGCCCGTTCGGTCACAAAGCCGTTGACAGCCCGCGGGCGGCCCGGTATGATAAAAACATGGGTCGGTCGTTATACCTTTTGCTGGCGCTGATTTTGCTGTACCTGCTCTTGTCCGTATTCCTGCAGGCGATCTACGGTCCTTCGTTCGGGTTCCTGTCCGGTGAAGATGCTTGGGTCCCTGCCGGCAGCGGCGGCTGGGTCAGGCACGGAGCGCCTTCGGGTCCGCCACCGGATCAGCCGAGCATTGATGTGCCGATCACCGTCCGGTATATCCCCATTCTCGTGCCCGGGCTGATTCTCCTGCTTTTCCTGTTCACGCCGCTTTCGCGCCTGCTGGAGTCGGCCGGGAGAACGGGCCGGAGCGAATCCTCGGCTACCGAGCCCGAGACGAAATAGCCGGCCTGCACGGCCCGGGCGTACCTTGATCGGTCTGGTCGCCCATGGGCCGAGAGTTACCGGCGGTGCGCCGGGGCCATGTCGGGGCCCGCCCGATTAGCCTTTCAGGTCGACACATATCCGGGGTGGAGTTTATCCACGTAACTGCCGATAAATTCAGGGATTATAGGTCAATGGAACCTCCCACCAGTAGAGGTGGCGTTGGTATGAAGATCCTAGTTGTCGACGGTGACCCAATCACCAAGCGTCTGCTGACCGGGTTGCTTAACCAAGAAGACTTTGAGACTCTGCAGGCAGCAACAGTCAAGGAAGCTCTTCACTTCCTGAGAAGTGAGACCTCGATCCAGCTGATAATCTCAGACATTGTCATGCCGGACACCGATGGTTTTCAGCTTCTGAAGTTCGTGAAGGGAAACCGACAGTTCAGTCAGATACCGTTCCTGGTATGTACGGACGTCGGAGATTCCGAAGCCGTTATGCGGGCGGGCGAACTGGGAGCCAGCGCCTACCTGGTAAAGCCGGTCAGCAAGGAGAGCCTTCTTCCTAAAGTGCAAAAGGCACTGGAGGAAACAGACGGCTCTGTGCTTATTGTCGACGATGATTCTACTATCAGGGACCTCCTGGCCAGGATAACGGAACGGGACGGTTACCTTACGCTTACCGCCGATTCCGGCGAAAACGCGATGCAGGTGATGAAGAGAAATAGAGTATTCGTGGTCATATCGGATATCGCCATGCCGGGCATGGACGGGATGGAACTGCTGGTAAGTCTCAAGAGCGGCTATCCGGACGTGCCGGTTCTGCTGATCACCGGGCAGGCCGGCCGGTACTCCAGAGAGGAAGCCATCTCTGCGGGGGCGGACGGGTACATCACCAAACCGTTCAAGAGCGCCGACATTCTGCGAACGCTCGCGGGCCTGAAGTGACAGATGGTCACAGCGTCGGGTCACAGATATCTCCAATCCCGCCGCGCCCGAAACAGATTGGTCTCCCGTATCTGAATTCGTATATTGCGGTTATGACTCCCGAAGACTACGATCGGTTCATGGAATGTGCCATTCGCGAGGCTCAGCTTGCGTTTGATAAGTCGGAGGTTCCGGTGGGCGCCGTGGTCATATTCGAAAACAAGGTGATCGGACGCGGCCACAACCTTACGGAGTCGATGCACGATGCCACCGCGCACGCCGAGATGGTGGCGCTGTCGGCCGCTTACAATCACTTCAACGACTGGCGCCTGGAGAACTGTTACCTCTTCTCAACCCTTGAGCCGTGCGCTATGTGTGCCGGAGCGGCCGTGCTCTCGCGGATCAAGACCATCGTCTACGGTGCCCGGGATCCGAAGTTTGGGGGCTGTGGGTCGATTTTCGACATTCCCGGCACCAAACGCCTGAATCATCGAGTTGAACTGGTCGGCGGCGTGCGGGAGGCGGAGATTGCAGGACTTATGCAGTTGTTCTTCCGGCACCTGCGAGAGGGGAAGGCGCCAATACAGTGACGGATACGCCGGCAAGCCCCGAAAGACAGTACGCCGCCGTAAGGCTCCTGGCCGTGGTGATGCTGGTGGGACTGCCGACAGTCTGCCTGCTGCTCGGTATCCTGCTGAGCCCCGACTCTCTGGCTGGTGACGGTGTCAACGAATTCGTCGTGTACGTCCTGCTGATTGTCGGAGCGACCGGCCCGGCAATCGTGCCCGTTATCCAGCGGTGGGGTTTGAACCGGAAGGGGAGACCTTCAACACCGGTCTCCGCATCCGCCCTGTTCGTATCGGTATATGTCCTTAAGATGGCCGCGATAGAAGCAGTCTATGTCTACGGCCTGGTCGTTTTTCTGCTGTCGGGCGAGTTTGAGAAAATGGCATATTTCTATCCGGTCGGGATTGTCTGGACGGTTGTGAGCTGGCCGAACCGGGGAAAGTTCGACCGGTTCCTGAAGACGTGCGAGGCCGTATGAATCGGACGCGATATGACGAAGAGTATGATCTGGCCAAAATCGTGGTCAGGCCGTTGTATTTCGGGATGGTGGCAAACGTATTCGTGCCGATGGTTCTCCTGCTTTTGTGCTACTACGTGAACAACAAGTACTACCTGGAGAACCGGATCGGCGATTTTGCCAACACCCTCTTTTATCTTTTCGGCGTGCTGGCGCTGGGACAGGCCGCAGTGGCCCTCTGGTGGCGTCACAGCCGGTTCAGAAAGCCGATGATTCGGCGTGCGGAAACGTTCGAGGCTGATTTCAGCGACGGTCTCCTGCAGCGTTCGCGGCCCGTCTTTGTGCTCATCGCCTCTATCTCCCTCTGGGGGTACATCTACTTCTTTGTTACCGGACGTTTTCGGGAAGCCGTGTTCTTCGTTGTCTTTTCGTTCCTCGTGTTTCAGGTGGTGCGGCCGAGATACGGGTATGTCCGCAGGCTGATCGGCTACCAGAAGGAGTTGGTCAAGCGGAGAGAGCTGCCGGGGGGCTGAGCCTGCGGCAGGGGGGTGACGACCGGCCGGGCCTCGTAGAAACCGCTTTACACGCTACTGATTATGGGTAAATTAGACAGTTGAGACGAACCGTCTGCCCGGACGGTCGACGATTGACGTCGGAGAGGTGGCTGAGCGGTTGAAAGCGGCGGTCTCGAAAACCGTTATACCCCTTGGGTATCCAGGGTTCGAATCCCTGCCTCTCCGCTTATGACGGGACAGGACAGTGAAGGTTATGGATATTCGTACAGGGACGCGAGAAACCCACGGCAAGCGGATGGGCCACCCTGCCCAAGCGGGTTCAATTGAAGTCGCCCCCCGTGCGGGGGCGTGGATTGAGACAAGGGCGGTTTCTGGCGCCTACGACGGATCATTGGCAGCCACATCCAGCAGATGTAGGTCGGGTTTGTCGTCCAGCCCGGGGTGACAGGGAGAGAAACCCAAGGGCAGGCATTGCGGTTATGTCAGTGGTAAACGCCGAATACGGTGGACATTCAGCTTGAAGTCAGATATTCGTGAATCGACTTAGCTGCCTGCCTTCCGGCGCCCATGGCAAGAATGACGGTTGCGGCGCCGGTAACAACATCGCCTCCGGCCCAGATTTTGTCTCGCGCGGTTCTGCCGGTTGTTTCATCGGCAACAATGTTGCCCTTTTTCCCCGCTTCAAGTCCGGGGGTGGTCGAGAGTATCAGGGGGTTAGGGCTGTTACCGATAGCGCAGACCGCTGCATCAACCTCAAACCTGAATTCCGAACCTTCAACCGCGACCGGCCTTCTTCTACCGGAAGAGTCCGGTTCTCCCAGTTCCATCCGTAGGCATTCTATTTCTCTGACCCAGCCGTTCCGGTCGCCAATATACTTGAGCGGCAGGGTCAGGAATTCGAAAATAACACCCTCTTCTTCCGCGTTTTCGATTTCTTCGAGCCGCGCGGGAAGTTCGTCCCTTGAGCGGCGGTATATGATACGAGTTTCAGCGCCGAGTCTCAGAGCCGTCCGGGCACAATCCATCGCAACATTACCTCCGCCTATAACCGCAACCTTCTTATGATTCTTGATGGGCGTATCAAACTCCGGGAAGAGGTATCCCTTCATCAAGTTCATCCTGGTCAGGTATTCATTGGCTGAGTAAACACCGTTCAGGTTTTCTCCGGGAATATCCATAAACCACGGCAAACCGGCGCCGGTACCGACAAAGATGGCATCGAATTCATCCAGCAAGCTGTCAATAGTGCGGGTTTTACCAACGACAAAATCGGTGACCAGTTCAACGCCGAGTTTCTTCAGGTAGTCGACCTCACGGCTCACGATTGCTTTAGGCAGACGAAACTCCGGAATTCCGTAGGTGAGTACGCCGCCCATCTTATGCAGCGCTTCCAATATGGTAACGTCATATCCCAATTGAATCAGGTCCCCGGCCACGGTGAGCCCAGCGGGCCCACCTCCAATAACGGCGACTTTCTTTCCTGTTTTCTTTTTGACTTTGGGTAGTTTCAACTGGTTTTGCTGGGCCTCCCAATCAGCCAGGAACCTTTCCAGCCTGCCAATCGCAATCTGACCGCCCTTTTTGCTTAACACACAAGTCATCTCACACTGTTCTTCCTGAGGACAGACCCGGCCGCAGATTGCCGGCAGACAGTTTTTTTCCTTTAGTATTCTGATGCCTTTGTCGAACCTTCGTTCCGCTATGCACTTCAGGAATCCGGGAATATCAATTTCGACCGGACAGTTGTCCACGCATTTGGGTTTCGGACATTGAATACAGCGAGCAGCCTCCTCAACGGCTATATCCGCCTGGTATCCCAGTGCAACTTCATAGAAATTGTGACTGCGTATTCTCGGCGGCTGCTTGGGCATGTCACGCCTTCTCAAGTCCAATTGCTTTTTCTTAGGCCGTTTCGATTGTCCGTCCACAGCGGCTATCCTCGGGATTTATAGGCATGGCTTTCACACCGACTAGTCCGAAAAGGTACTACTTCCTCATTCATATATGTTTTTCTTCTCTGCAAAAGCTCTTCCCAGTCAACGTCGTGACCATCAAAATCCGGGCCGTCGACACACGCAAACTTGGTTGCAGATCCCACCCGTACTCGACAGACTCCGCACATGCCCGTACCATCAATCATGATCGGGTTAAGGCTGACTATGGTTTTTATTTGAAAGGGCCTGGTTGTTTCGGATCCTGTTTTCATCAGAAACGTACAACCGTTGATGATGGCTCTGTCTACCGGTTTGTGCAGAGTCTTCAGGTAATCCTGAAGACACCCGACATGCCCGCGGAGACCGCTGGTACCGTCCCGTGTGATGTGGATAACCTCGTCAGAGATGTGTTCAAACCTCTCCAACCAGTAAAGTAGATACGAGCTTCTCGCCTCAAGAACCGTAATTAACCTGTTTCCTTTTTCTTTCAAGGCCCGGGCGATGGGGAAGATGCTGCCAATACCATAACAGCCGGCGACACACAGGACGGTGCCGTAATGATCGGTTTCCGTGGCATTTCCCAGGGGACCGACGACCGTAGGTATATAGGTCCCTTCCTGCAGATGAGCCAGTCGATTGGTGGTACTTCCTATATTCAGGAACATGATTGTAATCGTGCCGATTTCCCGGTCCCAGTCACACACCGAAAGAGGTGTTCTCTCACCGTCTTCGTCGGCCCGCAAAATCACAAATTGTCCCGGCAGGACTTCTTTTGCTACCGCCGGTGCCTCCAGCGTTATCTGGTGGAGGTTGGGGACAATCATCTGGTTTGACAGAACTTTAAACATGGCCTTTTCTTATCGACACCGCTTGTGGGTTATGCCCAATCAACTCTCCCTGCCTCAGCCTGACATGGACCGTTCCCTGAGGCTGTTCAGGGACAACTCGTGCTTTCCAGTGTCTGCTCAATGTAGATGACCCTACGATCACGTCATCACCGGATATTATTTTCGCCCGGCGGGCGTCTCTGTCATTGATCTCGATGATCCCTTCGGGAAATATCGCCTTTGCACCGTCCACAAAGCGTGAAAGCGGAAATCCGCGGTAGGAATGTTCGGCGATCGAGCTGGACATCAGGAAGGCATGCTTCTCGCTTCTCCTTGCCAGATGTTCAGTGCTCCTGTTTGAGAGCGTCAATTCGCCCTCACATGTGATTGGGTCAGGAGTGCGGGAAGGTCTGTTACAATTCTTGAAAGCAGGCACCAGAGACGCAATTTCGTTTTGGATGTCCTTGACAGACTTGTAGTTAAAACCTTCTACTCCCATTTTCCGGGCGATCGCGCAGAGGATCCTCCAGTCAGGCAAGGCATCAGCCGGCGGGTCAACAGCTTTGCAAACTCTTTGGAGGCGCCCTTCTCCGTTTAGGAATGTCCCGTCTTCTTCAGTGAATGCGGCGGCGGGAAGCATGAGGTCGACCCGGCAGGATGTGTCCGGTGGATAGATGTTTTGGAATATGGTGAAATCAGCTGCCGGTTTTTCGCCGAACGGAGTTTCACCTATCAGGTACAGGACCTTGAGTTCTGACCCCGTATGCAGGGACGATGCACACCATTGACCATCGAAGCCGGTCAGTTCGGTCTCCCAAAGACTGTCCAGTTTGTTCCGTTCAGCCGTGTTGGACGAGGAGGTTCCCCCGGGCAGAAGCTCCGGGTAAGAGCCCATCATGATCGTACCGGCCAGGTTATTCTGGGACGGCAGTGGCATCACGCCGACAGCCACGTTTTGCGCGAGATGTTCTATGATTTGCAGAATCCGACCGCTGTTCTGGTACTGGAGGAAATCCGAGCCGACCATTATAACACAGCGTTCCGAATCCCTGAGCAGCCCGGCAACCTCGGCCAGATCATCGGAGCCAGCGTTACCAACAGGTCTTTTCTTGATGACGCCCGCGACGCTGCCGGTGTCAGTAAGTGAAACGAGCGTATCCAGGAGTTCAGCTTCATGGCCGATCACGGGCTTTAACCACTTTTGGGCGATCAAGGTAAGGTTGTGATCCCGGGGATTAATGGTTATAACCTTGGTACCTCCGGCGACGGCTCGGCGGAGTTCGACGCCGATCACGGACCTTCCAAACCTGGTGTCCAGCCCGATGCAAAGAATGGTATCTGCCTTTCTTACATCGTTTAGAGAAACACTCTTTTTAAGGAGGCTCACGTATTGGTTGAAACCAGTACCGTAGTAGGTCCTGGTGGAGGAATCAATGTTGTGAGACTTCATGGCAACCCTGCAGAATTTCTGGGCGACATATAGGCTCTCGTTGCTGCAGTTCGGAGACACGACCATGCCAAATTCGTTGGGCGGGCAGTTTGCAAGCTGCTCCGCCGCGGTCGCCACGGCCTCATCCCAGAGTATTTCAACTCTGATATCGTTGTAGGTCTTGAACGGCCTGACCAGACGCTGGTAATTGTTGACCATCTCATTTACACAGAACCGTCCCCGTACACACAATTGTCCGTTGTTGATCCCGTCATCAATGACCGGCAAACTGCCAATCACTTTGTCGCCCTTTACCAGCAACCGCATTTGACAACCGACGCCGCAGAACGAGCAGGTGGTAACGACTTCCCTGTCGGGCTTACCTTCCCACTTCCGCGCTTTTTCCGATAGCGTACCGGTCGGGCAAACCGATACACAAGCGCCGCAGAATTCGCAGCCGGACTCAAAATGAGTGCGGCCGAACGCGGGTCCGACGACAGTCTTTCTCCCGCTGTGTTTGAACGCAAGAACATTGGCGGTGCGAATTTCCTGACACATGCGCACGCATCTGCCGCATAGAATGCACAGGTTATAATCCCGGTCATAGAAGGGATCTTCCTTCTCGACCCTCAAGTCCCTGTAATAGATTGGGTATATGATGTCCTTGACACCGAGATGCTCGGCAACTTCCTGCAGCTCACACTGGCCGTCGTTCGGACAGTATCGGCAGCCGGTGGTAATGCCGGCCTTTCTGACGGTGCCCGAATAACGCTTGCACTCCTCGCTCTCATCGCATACGAGACAGCTCGACGTGTGTTCGCTCATAAGGAGTTGCAGGATGTCCATCCTCATGGACTGAATTTGCGCCGTGTGAGTTCGGATGATCATCGCTTCGCTAACGGGGGTCGTGCAGGCAGTCGGGAAATTGTTGAGTCCCTCCACTTCGACTATGCACATACGGCAGCCGCCAAAGGGGCTCAACTCCTTGTGCGAACAGAGAGTGGGAATGTATATGCCGTTCTCCTCGGCGGCGTTGAGAATGGTTGTTCGCCGCTTCACCTGGAGCGGCTTGTTGTCCATTATGATTGATACGGCATTCTTGTCTTTGCTCACGAAACGCCCCGTTCAGATCTGATTTCTATAGCGTTGCCGGCCAACGGATGGAAACGGCAGACTTCGTAACATGCTCTGCATTTAATGCATAAATTAAGGTCAATCTGATGCAACTCGGAACGTCGGCCGGAAATAGCGCCGGTGGGGCACATGTTAGCGCACTGCTGACAGCCGTTGCATTTCTGTGCGTCAATGACATAGGTTACAAGTTCCTTGCAGACGCCGGCGGAGCAGTATTTCTCCTGGACATGGTCAAGATACTCGGATCTGAAATAGCGCAACGTTGTCAGAACCGGGTTGGGGGCGGTCTGGCCGAGACCACAGAGCGAAGTACGCTTGACGGTCTCGGCCAGAGTCTGAAGTCTCGAAATATCTTCAGCTTTGGCCTGACCTTTGGTGATTTTTTCCAGAATCGTCACCATGTGCCAAGTGCCGACCCTGCAGGGCGAGCATTTTCCGCATGATTCGCTTTGAACGAAATGCAGGAAATAGAGAGCCAGATCGACCGGGCAGGTATCTTCATCCATGACTATCATGCCGCCGGATCCCATGATCGAACCGGCTGCTGTCATCGATTCATATTGGACGGGAATGTCAAGAGACTCCTCGGAAAGACACCCGCCGGACGGCCCCCCGGTTTGGACTCCCTTGTATTGTTTCCAGGAACCGCCGCCGATCGCAAAGATGATGTCCCTGAGCTTGATGCCCAACGGCACCTCTACCAGCCCGGGTCGCCGGACTTTCCCGACCAGCGAGAAGGTCTTGGTACCATAATTCCCTTCCACACCGTACTGGCGGTACCATGACGCCCCGTTTCTGATAATGCTCGGCAGCACGCCGAGCGTTTCGACGTTATTGATGATGGTCGGTTTATCAAACAAGCCAGCTTCGGCAGGAAACGGAGGACGGGAACGGGGCATCCCTCGCTTCCCTTCTATCGATCTGATCAGCGCGGTTTCTTCGCCGCAGACGAAGGCACCGGCACCCTCTTTTATAGTGATGTCAAAATCAAATCCCGAGCCAAGTATGTTTTTGCCGAGCAGGCCACACTCCCTCATACGTTCCGCGGCTTTTTTCAAACGGGAGATGGCTAAATGGTAGGCGCAGTTTATATAGATGTATCCGTGACTGGACCCGATGGCAAAGGCGGCAATGATCAGACCTTCCATGACGCAATGCGGATCGCTCTCGATCAACGAGCGATTCATGAAAGCACCCGGGTCACCTTCGGAAACATTGCATATCATATACTTAGTCTTCTCTAGATAGCCTCTGCATATGGTCCATTTCCTATAAGTCGGAAAGCCGGCTCCCCCTCTGCCGCGAAGTCCGGCCAGTTCAACCTCCTTTATTACCTTTTCCCATCCCATCTCCAACGCCTTCTTGAGACCCTGGTAGCCATCATTGGCGAGGTAGTGATCGAGATTCTCGGGGTCGATAAAACCGCAGTTCCGCAGAACCACTCGCACCTGTGGTTTCATCATGGGAAGATCAAAAAACCTCGGGATATGTTCCGTAATTTTGTGGCCGTTCCCGCCGAAATGACCAAAGGCCCTTTCCGGCAGAGGATTGGAATTGACCAGGAATGACTCGATGATCATTTCTGCATCTTGGGGAGAGACATTGGCGTAGCTGATTCTCGGGTATCCGCTGACGGTTATATCCATCAGTGGTTCAAGGTAACACGGTCCGATGCAACCGACCTCGACAACGGTTGCTTTGAGTTTGTTCTTCTTAAGGGTTTTCCTGACGGCCGCCACCGTCTGTGAAGCACCTGCCGCACGACCGCAGGACGCCGCACCGACATATATTACAGGGAGTTTCCCGCTGTTCAACAATGCCCACTTCTTCCTGGCATTGTGTACGAGGCTGCCAAAATCATTCATATTGTCTGAGCATCTCCCTCAAGCCGGTTACCAGCGTATGGGCGTATAAATCCTCGTTGATTTGAATAACTGGAGCAAGGGTGCAACAACCCATACAATTGACCCGCTGCAGGTCAAACTTACCGTCTGCCGTTTTCTCACCGATCTTAACCCCGAACTGCCACTCGAATGCTTCGCAGGAGAACTTTCCCCCGTGAACGTGACAGGCCGTTCCCATGCAGACCTTTATGGAGTGCTTCCCGGGTTTCGTGAAGCGGAACTTGGAGTAAAATGACGCAACACCGTATATCTGGTTTTCCGATAACCTGAGGAACCGGGATATCCGTCTGACAGCTTCCGCGGAAATGTAGCCGTCCCGTTCCTGTATCCTCAGTAGGAGTGGAATCATGTCGCCCTCGACACCCTTGAATGCGGAAAACAGCTTATTATAGTCTTTTTCCTTCAAAACCCAACTCCGGTTTCAATCGGTTACGTCCTGGTCACTCGTTTTCACTAACCTGGGGGAAAAACACGCAGTCGGTCAGTTCGACCTCGCCCATGACGAAATCTTCGGCAAAAGTCATACAGGTTGGACAACCGCAGCAGCCGCAATCAATCTGACGCAGACCCCGGTAGACTCTTTCTCTCTCTTTCATCCGCTTGATGGACGTGGGCAGGTCGGTATCGAAGTAGGTTGTGGGTCTCGGCAGAACCGGCTTCTCGAGACGATAGTAACCTTCGTCATACTTGCGGTAAATATCTTCAAGATCCAGTTCAATCTTTTTCTCGTACTTTTCCCGCTGCTTGATACTGTTGGTTCGGGCAACATAGGGGTTTTCCACGCAGAACGGTCCGCCAATACAGCCCAGCATGTGCGCGAGAGCTTCGACGAAATCGACATTGCGAAGACGTGAGTTTTCGATATCGTCAAGAATTCGTTTTACGTGATCCAATCCCGAAACGGCCAGCCAGTTGCCCGCCTTACCGGATTGTATTATGCCCCCGCTCCTGATCCATCCGGCATGGAACGAGAAGTCGTCAGGAACCGTACTGTCGTCAAACTTCTCCTTCTCGGCGATTATGTGGGGAAGCAAAACCGGGTAGACGTCCTTAACGGATGTCACGCCGTCAAACCATGACCTGGCCTTCTCCGCGGGTTGCTTTATGGACACGATCTTTCCCGGGCAGGAAGCGACATACATTATGCCGATATCTTCGGACTTAATACCCAACTCCCGCGGCAGGTTCTTTCGGATTTCACGCGCCGTCAGTTCGCGGGGTACGTCCAAAGGCACCACTAACTCAACGAGGTCGGGATATTTCACCTGGATAAGCCGAAGGATCGATGGGCAGTATGACGAGATCAGTGGTCTACGTCCTTTGTAGGCGGCAATGTACCGGAGCAGCGCTGCGCCTAAGGCCATCGAAGAGGTACTGACATCGACAACTCTGTCAAAACCAAGCTGTTCGAGGGCGAGGTGAATAAGGTAGGGATGGATATCGGGCTCAAACTGCGAATAGAGAACCGGCGAAGGTACGACGACTTTGTAACTGAAATTGGAGACCTCGGCGGAAAGGTCGGAATCGAACACAATTGCTCCGGAGGGGCAGACAGCAATACATTCACCACAGTCGACGCAAAGCTCGGAATTGATCCGGCCTTTTCCGCGTCTGACGCGGATGGCCTGGGTCGGGCAACTCCGCATACAGGCCATATGTCCGCGGCATATGTCCGTGGCAACGCTGTGGGAGTGAAAAAACTGTCTCAATCTTACTCTCCCTATTAGGAGCGATCATCAGTTATGAGGAATCGCATGAGAACCTTGGTCCCCTTGCCGACCTCGCTGGTAACCTCGACCTCATCGGAGTTTTTCTTGATATTCGGCAGCCCCATGCCCGATCCAAATCCCATAGCCCTCATCTCCTCGGTGGCCGTTGTAAAGCCCTGCTGCATCGCCAGTTCCACATCGGGAATACCTTGCCCCTCGTCATCAATAAACACCGTAATAACTATCGGGGTAATCATCAGATTGATTCTTGCCCTGAGAGCATGCATGACCACGTTCATTTCACCCTCAAAGACGGCAATAGCGATTCGACGGACCAGCGTGGGGTCGATACCGATCTTTTTCAAGAGTGACTTCACCTTGGTAGAAGCCACTCCCGCGTTGACAAAATCATTACCCTCTACATAGAACTCCTGGTTGAGAAGTATGGCTTCCGATCTCGGCGTGGTACTTTGCGCCACGGCCCCCGGTTCTTTCTCCTTGATGATGGAGTCGATTCTTACGCAGGCATCGAACATATCAAGGTCGGTGGTAAACAGGAGCAGGTTGTTTTCGCGTGCGAATCTCTCGGCGCCATCTTTAGGCCGTTTGCCCCTGACGAAAACGACGGCCTTGAACTCAGCCATATGAGCTGAAATAATAGCCTGCTGTGTGGTCAGGCCGGTCAGGAGTATGGAATTCGGCTTGCCAAAGGCCAGGACATCACTCATCAAATCGGAGGCATAGACATGATCAACTTCCGTATCAAGTTCATCATCCCCCACAATGACCATAGCCTCCAGTATTTGCTTTATTGCATCTACTTTCACTTGGCTGCCGATCTAAGCTCTATGGCGCGCTTCAAGAATGTCTGCAATCGTTGGATAGACAAGCGATTACGCTTAACGGGCAACCACCCCGAGAGCGTAGAGTTTGCCTATTAGTTCGAATGTTAGCAGTTCAGTTGAAAGTACGGCAATGCCATGCTGATTGGCGAGTTCTATTGTATCCTGCGGGACTTCCTTACCACTGCTGATAATGACTGCCGAGACATCGACAAGATTAGCGGCCGGTATAATACTCTTGTGCGTTTGCACTGTCACCCACAAATTGCCCGATTTGGCGCCGGCCATAACATCACTTAACATATCCGACACGAAAACGCCGGCAACTTCACGATGTTCAAACGTGCTGAGCGGTTTAAGACCCAGCTTCGCTATCACGTCTTCCGTAGTCATGGTTGCACTCCCAGCAAATTCTCATCACAGGTTATATACTCTTTACAGTAACGGTTTTCTTTTCTCGGGCGGTTCAAGAGACAGCATCCCGACGTCGTAGATAAACTCGCCTCGGCACGAGGACAGGTTGTCAATCAGGCCGAAAGGCACGATCTTGATGGTCGAGCGTAAAGTATCCCGGCGTTGGTTGAAATGGTCTGTCAGGATGTCGAGCTTCCTCTGGGGGATTTGTTTTGTCCGTGACTCGGGCAAGAGTCCGAACGCGACCAGCACAAAGGTCCTTTGTGCCAAGCACTCTTGGCGTAGGAGTTCCACCTTACAATCGGGCAGGCAGCCGGTGCAGTGGAGCAATCCCATGAGATCATTGAACTTCTCGACGTGGTTACACCTGGTGCAGGCAAGATCGAATCTGAACGTCTGGGCATTTTCAACTACACTGAAGGTGCAGTCTCCATCGCGGTATTCGTCCCATGTACCCTCGGTTGAGAAATGAGTTCTCAGGGTGTTGCAATGGGGACACCGTTCAAATACCATAAACCCGTACTCGATGTTGCTCATCGCCCATCGGTGCTCGCATTGAGGCATAATCGATTATTCTCCTACATATAGTATGCTTTTCTGTACTGAATATGCTTGCGCGGCGCCGGTCAGTCAAGAGCTTTTTGGGCTGCCGTTGTGGCTGTGACGCGCCGCGCGGTGTTGTTCTCCGGCTCAGCCAACCTGTGAACTGCCGACCCCGGAGGCTTCTGAACCCTTTAGCATCGCAGGGCAGAACCCCCGCGCATCTGCCGCGTGTCTGATACAGGCATTCCTTGACGAAATATAGCCTCAGTTGTATATTCTGTCGTCACCGGGGGTTGCTTCATCGAAGAGTCTGGCACTGAGCGGGAGGTCGTTCATGCCATC